>CAIPBW010000546.1 GCA_903863395.1 uncultured beta proteobacterium | reverse complement strand
TCCATGCAGGCATGAAGTCATGGATCGCCACGGCCTGCGGCCTCGCGATGACGAAGTAAGGGGAGTGGCCTCGCGATGACGGAAACGGTGACTTGAGAAACGGAAGGGCCCATGAACATCCTGCTGGTGGAGGACGAACGCAGAATCGCGGACTTTGTGTGCGAGGGGCTGGCCGCGCGCGACATGCGCGTTGAGCATGTGGACAACGGCCACGCCGGGCTTGAGCGCGCGACACGGGGGACATTCGATGTGATCGTGCTCGACATCATGCTGCCCGGGCGCGACGGCTTGTCGGTGCTTGCGGACCTGAGAAAGAACGGCAACGCCACGCCGGTAATTTTGCTGACCGCGCGCAATGAGTTGGGGGACCGCCTGCGCGGGCTCGACCTGGGCGCAGACGACTATCTGGCCAAGCCGTTTTATGTGGAAGAACTTGCAGCGCGTATCCACGCGCTGGTGCGGCGCGACCACCAGAGCGCCTTGCAGGTGGGCGATATCCGGCTGGACCGCGTGCGCCGCGAAGCGCTCTGCCATGGCCAGGCCATTGAGCTGACCACGCGCGAATTCAACCTGCTCGAGTACCTGATGCGCTCGGCCGGCGAGGTCTTTACCCGCAGCCAGATTCTGGAGCACGTCTGGGGCTACGACTTTGATCCATCGACCAACGTGGTGGACGTGTGCGTCAAGCGCATCCGCGCCAAGATGGAAGACCTGCCGGGCGTGGACAAGGGCAACTCGCCAATCGAGGCGGTGCGCGGGTCGGGCTACCGGTTCAGGGCGGCACCATGAGCATGTCCTTTCGACTGCGGCTGTTTCTCACCGCTGCCGCGCTGGTGGCGCTGGTGCTCTCCGTGGTCATGGCCACCGGCTGGCTGCGGGTGATGGACTTTGAGATGGGTCGGCTCGACGCGCGCCTGTGCAGCGAGGCACGGCGCGTGGCCGTGGAAAATTTCCCGCCCGAAGAACTGCCCCGGTTGGAGTCCGACCTGCAGGAAAAGCTGCGCCTGGCGTCGGCGGCGCAATTGCTGCTGCAAAGCGTGGACAGCGCGGGCCAGCGCCGCTTGCAGTCCGCGCATTGGAGCGACATCGTCACGCCCCAAGACCTTCGCTGGAGCGCTCCCGCCGATGCCGATAACCCGCCGCGCCCTGGCCGCCCGGGAAGGCGTGGCGACCGCGCTGCATGTGCACTGGCCTCGCTGCAGTCCCAGGGCGACACCTGGCGCATGGCACGGGTCGAATCCGACGGTGCCAGCGGATCGGTGGCCGCCAACCTGATTGCCCCGCGCAGCGAGATCCGCAATGCGCTGCTGGGTGCACTGGCGGTTGAAGTTCCGATTGCGTTGGCGCTCACGGCCCTGGGTGCCTGGCTGCTCGCGGCCCTGACGATGAAGCCGCTCAACCGCCTGCGCGAAGCCATGAAGGCAGTCACGCCCACGGCCCTGGACCAGCGTCTGGCGCAGGCGGGCGAAGACCGTGAATTCAAGGAATTGATCGACGCCTACAACCGAATGCTCGACCGGCTGGAGCGCAGCTTCTTGCAGGCTTCGCGCTTTTCGGCCGACGCGGCGCACGAGCTAAAAACGCCCTTGACCATTCTGCGCGGACGGTTGGAGCAGGCGCGCAG
>CAIPBW010000545.1 GCA_903863395.1 uncultured beta proteobacterium | reverse complement strand
TGTGCCCACTGCGCCTTGACGCGCGGGAGTAGCCTTGCGAGGATGAAAGGCTGTAATTGCGAGCGAAGCGCGGCAATCCATGCAGGCATGAAGTCATGGATCGCCACGGCCTGACGGCCTCGCGATGACGAGGGGGAGTAGCCTTGCGATGACGAGCTGTGCCCACTGCGCCATGACGAGGGGGAGTAGCCTTGCGATGCTGAGAGCCGGGAGCTGAATCCCGGAAAGATCAATAGAATGTCTCTCCCCTTCATACGAGAGCATTCCATATGTCCCAGGGCACCATCCGCATTCGCGGGGCGCGGCAGCACAACCTCAAGAACCTTGACCTCGACATTCGCACCGGCGAGTTGACCGTGGTCACGGGCCCCAGCGGCTCGGGCAAGTCCAGCCTGGTGTTTGACACGCTCTACGCCGAGGGCCAGCGCCGCTACGTCGAGACCTTCTCGGCCTACGCGCGCCAGTTTCTGGACCGCATGGACAAGCCTGCGGTGGACAAGGTCGAGGGCGTGCCACCCGCGATTGCCATCGACCAGACCAACCCGGTGCGCTCGAGCCGCTCCACCGTGGGGACGATGACCGAGCTCAACGACCACCTCAAGCTCCTGTTCTCGCGCGCGGCCAGCCTGTTTGACCGCCAAAGCGCCCTGCCGGTACAGCACGACACGCCCGAAACCATTTACGCCGAACTGCAGCGCCGCGCGCACGCCCTGCACGCCGGCGCGCCCGCTGCGGGCGAGCCGCGCCTGGTGCTGACCTTTCCGGTCGAGTTGCCCGCCGCCACCAGCGCCGAAGAAGTGACCCAATGGCTCAGTGCCAGCGGCTACACCCGCGTCCACGCCGAGCGCGAAGTGCAAGCCCCAGCGCAGCCGGACACTGCCGTCAAAAAGCCCGCCAAGGCCGGTGCAAAGAAAAGCGCACAGGCAGCCGCTGCCAAGGCGGCCAGCAGCACCCAGCGCAAAGTGCTCGACGTGGTGGCCGACCGCTTTCGCATCGGCAGCGTGGAAAAAGTGCGCGCCCTCGAAGCGATTGAAGTGGCGCTCAAGCGCGGCAGTGGCCGCATCAACGTCTATGTGCTGCCCGACGCGGCGCAGCCCGAGCCTGACGCTGTAGCCCAAATGCCGACTGAGCCATTGGTGTGGCGCTTTTCCACCGGACTGCACTGTCCGCAAAGCGACCTGCGCTACGCCGACCCGATCTCGTCGATGTTCTCGTTCAACTCTGCCGTGGGGGCCTGCGAAACCTGTCGCGGCTTTGGCCGGGTGGTGGGCGTGGACTACGGCCTGGTCATCCCCGACGAAAAGCTCACGCTGCGCGCCGGTGCCATCAAGCCCATGCAGACACCCGCCTGGTCCGAATGCCAGGACGACCTGATGCGCCACGCCGAAGCGGCCGGTATCCCGCGCGACACCCCCTGGTACAAGCTCACCGAAGCACAGCGCCATTGGGTGCTCAAAGGCTCGCCGAACTGGAACGGCAAGTGGAACCAGCAGTGGTACGGCGTGGACCGCTTCTTCACCTATCTGGAGAGCAAAGCCTACAAGATGCACATCCGCGTGCTGCTCTCCAAATACCGCAGCTACACGCCCTGCGGCACCTGCGGCGGCGCACGCCTCAAAACCGAAAGCCTGCTCTGGCGCATCGGTACCAAAGCCCAAGCCGACGCCGCGCTGCCGTCCGCGCAGCGCTTCATGCCCCAAGGTGTGCACTGGACCCGCGCCCAACTCGAAGCCCTGCCCGGCCTGTGCCTGCACGACATGATGCTGCTTCCCCTGGACCGCCTGCGCCGCTTCTTCGACGCCCTGCAGGCCGATTCAACGCAAGCCGCATCGCCCACCCAAACCACGCCCAAGGCGCTGGGCAGTTCCGCCCCCACCCAAGCCGTGTCCGGGGCGGCGGCGGGCGACGATTTCTGCTTGCAGCA
>CAIPBW010000544.1 GCA_903863395.1 uncultured beta proteobacterium | reverse complement strand
GCTGCTGGTGAGCGTGGGCGCAGGCGACTGCCAAGCCGATTGCCAGCAACGGCTCTTCCTGCAGCGCCAGTTGCGCGAAACCCTGGGCAAGGACAAGGACCGCGTTGATCGGGTTTGGCTGGTGGGCGACAACGCCCCGATCTCGGCCGAAGTGCGCGCCAGCGTACAGGACGCCACGGTGCTGCGGGTCACGCCCGAGGTGCTGCAGGCCTGGATGCCTGCCGCTGCGGACAAGGTGGCTAGCGACTATTTGTTTGTGGTCGATCCGCTGGGCAACACCATGCTGCGTTTCCCATCGCACTTTGACGGCGTGCAGGCGCGCAAGGCGCGGCGCGATCTGGATCGCCTGTTGCGCGCCTCGTTGGCGTGGGACCCCCCGGGACGATGAACGCCATGGCCACGCCGCTCTACGACCTCACGCCCGCTGTGCGCCTGTTGTTGACGGGCATCCTGGTGGCCAGCGGGCCGCTGTTGATGGTGTACCTGCGCAACCTGCGCTCAACGCCCTTGCGGCGCATGCATGCGCTCACACTGGTGACCCTGTTCCTGACCTTTGACCTGGTGCTGTTTGGTGCCTTCACGCGCCTGACCGACAGCGGCCTGGGTTGCCCCGATTGGCCCGGCTGCTACGGCAATGCCAGCCCCATTGGCGCGGTGGAAGAAATTGCGTCGGCGCAGCACGCCATGCCCACCGGGCCGGTGACCCAGGGCAAGGCCTGGGTCGAAATGGTGCACCGCTATCTGGCGATGGCGGTGGGCGTGTTGATCACGGCGCTGTGCGTGGTGGCTTGGTTGGCGCGCAGGCAGCGCTCAGGCCGGGGCACGCTGCATCCGGCGTGGGCCACGGCAACGCTGGTGTGGGTCTGCATCCAGGGGGCGTTTGGTGCCCTGACGGTGACCATGAAACTGTTCCCGGCAGTGGTGACGCTGCATTTGCTGGGGGGCTACGTCCTGATGGCGCTGCTGTGCGTGCAGGTGGTGCACCTGGGTGCGCGCAGTGCCCCGGCCCAACGGGGCACGGTGGCGTATCCGCCCCGGCTGCGTTGGGCGGTGGCGGCCGCGCTGGTGGTGCTGATGCTGCAGGCCACGTCGGGTGCCTGGGTCAGCACCAATTACGCCGTGCTGGCGTGCAGCGAGTTTCCGCTGTGCCAGGGCAGTTGGTGGCCGCTGATGGACTTTGCGCGCGGGTTTGAGCTGTGGCGGCCGTTGGGCCTGAGCCAGGACGGCAGCAACATCACGTTTCAGGCGCTCACGGCGATTCACGTTGCACACCGCACGCTCGCCTTGCTGACGCTGCTGGCGCTGGGTGCATTGGCCGCATGGATGGCGCAAACGCCGCGCCTGCGCCGCGCCGCCGCCTGGCTGGCGGCGCTGCTGGCTTTGCAGGCGCTTACCGGCATTGCCAACGTGGTGCTGGACTGGCCTCTGCTGTCGGCCGTGCTGCACAGCGGCGGCGCAGGTGCCATGGTGGTGCTGCTGACCTGGACCCTGATGACTGTACGCCCGGTGCCAGCGGTGCAGGGCGCTCTGCCGGGGGTGGCTGCATGACCGCACAGGTAGCCGTGTCGGCAGCGTCGGTGCTGCGCCAGTACTACGTGCTGACCAAGCCGCGCGTGGTGCAGTTGATCGTGTTTTGCGCGCTCATCGGCATGGTGCTGGCCGTGCCCGGTGCGCCCGCTATGGCGCAGGTGCTGCTGGCGGGCCAAGCCTGCCTGGGTATCTGGCTGGTGGCCGGTGCGGCGGCGGCGTTCAATTGCGTGGTGGAGCAAGGCATCGACGCGCGCATGAAGCGCACCGCCTGGCGGCCCACCGCCCGGGGTGAGCTGGGCAACGCGCAGACCCTGGTGTTTTCGGCACTGCTGTGTGGGGTTGGGTCGGCCATCCTGTACTACTGGGTCAACCCGCTGACCATGTGGCTTACCTTTGCCACCTTTGTCGGCTACGCCGTGGTCTATACCGTGATTCTCAAGCCGCTTACGCCGCAGAACATCGTGATTGGCGGAGCTTCGGGCGCCATGCCGCCGGTGCTGGGATGGGCCGCGATGACCGGCGACGTCAGCCCCGAAGCGCTGATCCTGTTCCTGATCATCTTTCTGTGGACGCCGCCGCACTTCTGGGCGCTGGCGCTGTACCGCGTGGAGGACTACCGCAAGTCGGGTCTGCCGATGCTGCCCGTCACCCACGGCAGCGAGTTCACCCGGCTGCAGGTCTTGCTCTACACCTTTGTGCTGTTTGCCGCCGGTTTGCTGCCCTTTGTGTACGGCATGAGCGGCTGGCTGTACCTGGTGGCGGCGATGCTGCTGGGCCTGGTGTTCTGCCTGTACGCCTGGGTGCTGTGGCGCGACTACTCTGACGCCCTGGCCCGCAAGACCTTCCAGTTTTCGCTGATTTACCTCAGCGCCCTGTTTGCTGCGCTGTTGATCGACCACTATGTGTGAGATAGTGCGGCGCTGAACGTGCCACTGGCCCTACCGAGAACCCTGATGAACCTTCGCAATGCTCTGAAACTACTGGCTGCCAGCGCCGTGCTGCTCGGCGGCGTTGGCCTTTTGACGGCCTGCTCACAGAAGAAAGAAGAGGAGGCGACAGCGCTGGCGTTTTCGGCCATCGACGTGACCGGCGCACAGTACGCGCGCCAATTCGAGCTGCCCGACCACAACGGCCAGGTGCGCCATCTGCAGGACTTTGCCGGCAAGGTGGTGGTGATGTTCTTTGGCTACACCCAGTGCCCCGACGTCTGCCCCACCACCATGAACGAACTGGCCGAGGTCAAGCGCGCGTTGGGCAAGGACGGCGAGCGTGTGCAGGGCCTGTTTGTGACGGTGGACCCGGCGCGCGACACACCCGAAGTGCTCAAGGCCTACATGACCGCGTTTGACCCCAGCTTTCTGGCGCTGATCACCACGCCCGAGACCCTGGCCCAGGTCACCAAGGAATACAAAATCTACTACAAGCGCGTCGACGGTAGCGCCCCCAATACCTACACCATGGACCACTCGGCGGGCAGCTACATCTACGACACCAAGGGCCAACTGCGCCTGTTCACGCGCTACGGCTCAGGCGTGGCAGCACTCACCTCCGACATCAAGATCCTGCTCAATCGACCTTGATGCCTTGCGTGGTGATGATGCCACCCAGCAGCGCGGTGTCGGACTGGATGCGGTTGTGCAGGCCTTCGGCGGTGGTGCCTACCACCTGCCAGCCTTGCTGGAACATCTTCTGGCGCATCTCGGGGGTGCGCGCGATGTCGCTCAAGAGCGTCGCCAGACGTTGTGCCACGGGCTTGGGCAGGCTGTTGGGTGCGGCCACGCCGTTCCAGATTTCGAGGTTGAAGTCTTTCACCCCCACTTCAGAAAAGCTGGGCACATCGG
>CAIPBW010000543.1 GCA_903863395.1 uncultured beta proteobacterium | reverse complement strand
TCTGACCTTGCTGCCGGAAAACACGTAGTTGCCGGTGGTATCGGTGCTGTTGGCCAGGCTAAGTAGTTGGTCGCGCAGACCTTGCATTTCGGTCGCAATCGCCGCGCGGCTGTTGGTGCCTTGGGTGCCGTTGTTGGCTTGGATGGCAAGTTCCTTGATGCGAATCAGCACATCGCTGGCGCTTGACAGCGTGGTGCTTTCGGTTTCCAGCCGGGCCTGAACGGTATCCAACGCCGATGCGTAGTTGTCATTGCGACCAATCACCGATTTCAGCCGTGTGATGGAGGCCGCCTGGTCGGGCGCGTCGCTCGGGTTGAGCACCTGCTTTTGCGCCGAAATTTGCGCCTGCGACTTGGCCAGATCGTTCTGCAACTGGCTCATCTGTGCGCTGGCACGGTCAAATAGGTAGTTGGTTGATATTTGCATGGTTTATCCCGACTTCATCGCACTTGCAGGATGCTGTCAAACAACTGGCTGGCAACCTGCAAAATTTTTGCCGACGCCTGGTAGGCTTGCTGGAAGCGGATCAGGTCGGCTGCCTCCTGATCCAGGCTCACACCGGTAATCTGGTCGTGCGTGGTGACCGCTTGGTCGTGCACCACGGTGAGCGCCGTCTTGGCAATAGTGGCCTGGCGGGCAATGTTGCCCATCTCGTTGACGTGATCGATATAGGCGTTGGTGAGTGTTTTGCTGCCGATCACCGCCTTGCGCTCCAGCGCCGCAATCGCCAGCATGTTGTCGTTGTTGCCGGTGCCGTCGCTGTTGCCATCCAGCTTAAATGTGTCGCCCGATTTGGGCGATGAGGTAAACGAGAGCTGCAACCCTTGGTAGCTGATGGCCGGGTCGAGCTGACCCGCAACAAGCGCGCGCTCGGCCACGATGGTGTCAGTCAGGTTGTCGGTAATTTTGTAATGGGTGTCGTCGGTAAACGTCACTGTCATGGGCTGGGCCCGCAGCGACTGCTTGGCGTTGACCGGCTGCCCGGCGTAGCTGGCCGACACACTGGCTTTGCCGGCACCGGTCACAAACACCAGCAAATCATCCTTGGCTTCACCGCTAATGTAGGCACCGGTTCGGAACCCCAGTTTGGCCAGATCCGAGGGCGTTCCGCTGGTGCCAAAGCCGAGCTGAATTGGCTTGGTGATGTCTGCACCCAAAGCATTTTTCAGTGGCTGCGTCAGGCTTACTTGGCCTCGGAACGTGCCAGATGTAACGCCGAGCGCATTGGCAGCCGAGGAACCCTCCGAACCGGTGGCTGCGATGGTGATGTCGTTGCCCGCAAACCCCGACGCATTGGTGATTACCAACTGCTGCCCATCCGGCGAAATGCGGGCGCTGACCTGGGCAGCGCTGGACGCATTGATGGCGTTGGCCAAGCTGCGCATGGAGGTAACCGTCGAGACATCCACCGACGTACCGTTGATGATCAGCGGGAAGCCGTATTTCAGTTGCGTCTCATCCAGGCGGATTTCGTTGCTGGCTGTTGCCGTGACACCGGTTTGTGCCGTCTTGAGGTTAATCCAGTTGGCGACCGCACCGGCCTGCAAGGTGGTGCCAGTGGCCGGATCGGACAGCGCACCCAGGGCAATGTCGTTGAGCACCAGCGCATTGGCCCCAACGCCGGTGCTGCTGGCTTGCAAACGGCCGCCTTGCAACAGCGCCGGGAAAGCTTTGCTCCCGCTAACCTGGTCCTTGCTGTTGTAAATAGGCTGCTGCTGTACTTGCGCCTGGGCACCGTAGAACACGGTCATGTCCTTGTATGCGGAGGTACCGCCATTGACGTTAAGGTAAGCCGCGCTATACGTGGCACCCGCGGCAAAGCCATTGTCTGTGGTGAGCAACTGGCCCTGCAAAGTAGAGTCCGCTGCCATGGAGCTGCCAAT
>CAIPBW010000542.1 GCA_903863395.1 uncultured beta proteobacterium | reverse complement strand
CAGCGGCATTGCCACCCTGATCGTGGACCGCGACTACCGCAAGGTACTGAAGTGCTCGGACCGCGCGCTGGTGCTGCAAAAAGGCAAGGTGGTGCTGCACGGCGCAGCCAGCGACGTGGCGCAAAGCGCAGAGTTGTCCTCGTACCTGGGTGTGTGATGCTGCCGCAGTCGGGTTTGCATGCGCCGCCATGGTATCTTTCCCTGAGTTGAGCAGATTAGGGAGTCACTATTAGCATGGAGCAACTTTCGCAAGGAGCATCCGACAGCGCGCCGCCCCTGGACGAGGGCACGGCCGAGGGGGCCGAGGCGCAGGTGCAGGACGACGGGTCGGCGGAGCAGAAGAACCCGTTTCTTGCCAGCCTGGGCGAGCGGGTGCGCGCCTTGCGTGCGCGCCGTGGCATGACGCGCAAGGCCACCGCACTTGCGGCCAACGTCTCTGAGCGGCACCTGGCAAACCTGGAGTACGGTGTGGGCAACGCGTCCATTCTGGTGCTGCTGCAGGTGGCCGGTGCCTTGCAGTGTTCGCTTGGCGAGTTGATTGGCGATGTCACCACCTCGTCGCCCGAGTGGCTGATGATTCGCGAACTGCTGGAGCACCGGGACGACGCAACCCTGCAGCGCGTGCGCGTGGCGATTGGCGAAATGCTTGGAACCGGTGGCGGCAAGGAGTCGCGCGGTTCGCGCGTGGCGCTGGTGGGTTTGCGCGGTGCGGGCAAGTCCACCCTGGGCCAAATGCTGGCCGACGATCTGGGTTTCCCCTTTATCGAACTGAGTCGCGAGATCGAGAAGTTTGCGGGCTGCAGCGTGTCCGAAATTCAGGCCTTGTACGGCGTCAATGCCTACCGCCGTTACGAGCGCCGCGCGCTCGAAGAATCGATTCAGATATATCCCGAAGCCGTGATTGCCACCCCGGGCGGCCTGGTGTCCGATGTGGCCACGTTCAACCAGTTGCTGACCTACTGCACCACCGTCTGGCTCAAAGCCGAGCCAGAAGACCACATGCGCCGGGTGATGGCGCAGGGCGATATGCGCCCCATGGCAACCGGCAAGGAGGCGATGGAAGACCTCAAGGGAATTCTTGCCGGGCGCGCGGCCTTCTATTCCAAGGCGCAGCTCAAGGTGGATACCAGCGCCCAGCCACTGGAGCCCAGCTTTGAGTTGCTGCGCCAGGTGGTGCGCAAGTCGCTCGACCTGCCTTGCTGACTTCGCGGTAGCTGCATTCCACCTAATTCTTCAAAACATGCAACAAAGTGCTTGCGCATCGCATAAATATGCAGTATGATGCAGCTTATCGATTCCATTCATGCACTTTGCTGCTTTATTTGAAGGAGAACCCGCAGTGACCTATCCCAGCCGCGTCGAGTACCAAACCGACCCCTCCCAGTACAAACACTGGAAATTGACGTTTGACGGCCCGGTGGCCACCTTGAAGGCTGACTTTGACGAGAACGCAGGTTTGCGCCCCGGCTACAAGCTCAAGCTCAACAGCTACGACCTGGGCGTGGACATCGAACTCAATGACGCGATTGCGCGTATCCGCTTTGAGCACCCGGAAGTACGCACCGTGGTGATGACCAGCGCCAAGGACAAGGTGTTTTGCTCGGGTGCCAACATTTTCATGCTCGGCGTCTCCAGCCACGCCTGGAAGGTCAACTTCTGCAAGTTCACCAACGAAACCCGCAACGGCCTGGAAGACTCTTCGACGTACAGCGGCCTGAAGTTCCTTGCCGCCGTCAATGGCGCCTGCGCCGGGGGTGGCTACGAACTGGCGCTGGCGTGCGATGAAATCCTGCTGGTCGATGACCGTTCTTCCGCCGTGAGCCTGCCCGAGGTGCCGCTGCTGGGTGTGCTCCCGGGTACCGGCGGCTTGACGCGCCTGACCGACAAGCGCCGCGTGCGCCATGACCTGGCTGACCAGTTTTGCACCAGCGTGGAAGGCGTGCGCGGCGACAAGGCTGTGGCCTGGCGTTTGGTGGACGCCGTGGCCAAGCCGGCCGTGTTTGCGCAAAAGGTGCAGGAGCGTGCCTTGGCGCTCGCGGCGCAGAGCGACCGCCCGCAAACTGCCAAGGGCGTGCAACTGGCGCCGCTCAAGCGCGAGATCGAAGCCGACGCCTTGCGCTATGCGCACCTGAGCGTGGAGATCGACCGCGCCAAGCGCACCGCCAGCTTCACCATCCAGGGCCCCACGGGCGAACAGCCCCAGGATGTGGCAGCGATTGAGGCGGCGGGCGCAGCCTGGTACCCGCTGGCGATGGCGCGCGAGTTGGAAGACGCCATCCTGCAGATGCGCACCAATGAGACCGAGATTGGCACCTGGCTGATCAAGACGGCGGGCTCGGGCGCGGCGGTGCTGACGCTGGACGCCACGCTGCTGGCGCACCGCAACCACTGGTTGGTGCGCGAAACCATCGGGCTGCTGCGCCGTACCTTCAGTCGCCTGGACGTGTCCTCACGTAGCCTGTTTGCCCTGATCGAGCCCGGTTCGTGCTTTGCCGGAACCCTGTTGGAACTGGCGCTGGCGTGTGACCGCAGCTACCAGTTGCTGCTGCCCGATGACGCTGCAGCGTCGCCCACGATTGCGGTGAGTGACGTCAATTTTTCGCTCTACCCCATGGCCACCGGCCAGAGCCGTTTGGGCAGGCGCTTCTACGACGAAGAACCGGCTTTGTCGGCCGTGCGCGCGGCCCTGGGGCAGGCGCTCGACGCCGATGCGGCTTTTGCACTTGGGCTGGTGACTTCCAACCCCGACGATATTGACTGGGACGACGAAGTGCGCATTGCGGTGGAAGAGCGGGTGGCGATGTCGCCCGACGCACTGACCGGCATGGAAGCCAATCTGCGCTTCAACGGCCCCGAGACCCTATTCACCCGCGTCTTTGGACGCCTCACGGCATGGCAGAACTGGATATTCCAGCGCCCCAACGCGGTTGGCGAAAAGGGTGCCCTCAAGGTGTACGGCAAGGGTGACAAGGCCGTATTTGACTGGAACCGGGTGTGAGCCAACTTTGCGTCAGAGCAGGCCGCCACCATTGCGTCAGAGCGGAACCATCGGTGCACCACTATTGCGTCATTGCGAGCGAAGCGTGGCAATCCATGCATGGACTGCCGCGTCGCTTCGCTCCTCGCAGTGACGAGAGGACACGCGCTGCTCCTCGCAGTGACGAGGGGATGCGTGCTGCTCTGCCCATTGACGAGGGGCTGTTTGCTGCTCACTCACAGTGACGAGACGATTAGTTTTTTGCGTTAGAAATTTTTACGGAGAGATACATGACCACCATCAACTACAACGACAAGATTCCCAACAACGTCAACCTGAGCGAAGACCGCACGCTGCAGCGCGCGCTGGAGCAGTGGCAGCCCAACTACCTGAAGTGGTGGGGCGACATGGGGCCTGACGAGTCGCAAGACTTTGACGTGTATCTGCGTACCGCCGTCAGCGTTGACCCCCAGGGCTGGGCGCAGTTTGGCCACGTGAAGATGCCCGACTACCGCTGGGGCATTTTTCTGAACCCTGCAGAAAAAGACCGCAAGATCCACTTTGGCGACCACCTGGGCGAAGCTGCGTGGCAGGACGTGCCCGGCGAATACCGCGCCAACCTGCGCCGCATCATCGTCACGCAGGGCGACACCGAACCGGCGTCGGTGGAGCAGCAGCGCCATCTGGGCCTGACCTGCCCCAGCCAATACGATTTGCGCAAT
>CAIPBW010000541.1 GCA_903863395.1 uncultured beta proteobacterium | reverse complement strand
CCCGTGTCGGTGAACGGACACCAAGTCCGCAAGAAAAAGTGAAAAACCCCGCCAGGCTTGGGGCCCAACGGGGTTGTTCAAAGGTAAAGAGAGACTCTTTACCAAGGGGTAATGGTGGAGCTGGGGAGATTTGAACTCCCGTCCGCAAGCCTTCTTCGAGCAGTTCTACATGTGTAGCCGTCTGATTTGAGTCTCGCCTTTTGCATCGCGCAGTGGCACGCTATGCAAAACGCCAGTAACCTATTTTCTCGGTAGATGCCAAGTTACCCGGCGCCCACCCAGCCAAATGAAATTACCCCGCAGCCTGGACTACCGAACCTTGCGGTCTGGTAACCCTTGCCCAGCCTATTGGCTTGCTGTTGCGAGGCTCACGCGCGATTAAGCGGCGAGTGCGAAACGTTCGTCGTTTGCAGTTAGTTTTTTTCTGCTGTTTTACGAGGTAACAGAACCTCGACATGCCCTGCTGCGCGTCCGAACCCACGTCGAAACCAGTGCAGCCCCTCGCGGACTATTTTAGGCGTTTGCCAGCAATTGCAATAGCGCCAGCGGAGTATTTATGCTGGCATGCGCTCCCCAGCCCTGCCCGTCGGCCGATTTTCCCAGGTAACCGTAGCTGGCCACCACGGTTTGCATGCCCGCAGCCAGGCCGGCCACCACGTCGCGCTCGTCGTCGCCCACGTACACGCACAGCGCGGGGTCCACGGCCAGACGGCGTGCCGCCTCCAGCAAGGGCTCGGGGTGCGGCTTGGCGTGCGCCGTGGTGTCGCCGCTGATGATCACGGCGGCGCTGTCAAACAGCGGCATGGCCCGGGTAAGCGGCACCGTAAAACGCGCCGACTTGTTGGTCACCACGCCCCAGGGCAGGCCGCGCTCGCCAATGCGCGCAATCAGCTCGGGCACGCCGTCAAAGACCACCGTGCGCTCAGTCAGGCGACGCTCGTAGTTGACAAAAAACTCTTCGCGCATGGCGGGTGCGTCGGGATGGTCGGGTGCCAGGCCAAAGGCGATTTCGAGCATGCCGCGCGCGCCGGCCCCGGCCATGGGGCGGTAGAGATCCAGCGGATAAGGGGGCAAGCCGCGCTCCTGGCGCATCTGCTCGGCAGCGGCGGCCAGGTCGGGGGCGCTATCGACCAGGGTGCCATCCAGGTCGAACAGCACGGCAGCAATGGAGCGAAACACGGCGCTCACTGGCTCGCCAAGGGCTTTTGTGTGGCAAACAGGTAGTTCACCGAGGTGTCGTTGTTGAGCGAGTAGCGCCCCGTCAACGGGTTGTATTGCATGCCACGGGTGTGGCGTACGTCCAGACCAGCGCTGCGGCAATAGGCGGCAAGTTCGCTCGGGCGCACCATCTTGGCGTACTCGTGTGTGCCGCGCGGCAGCATATTGAGCACGTATTCTGCGCCGATGATGGCAAACAAAAACGACTTGGGGTTGCGGTTGAGCGTTGAGAAGAAGACCCAGCCGCCGGGCTTGACCAGGGTGGCGCAGGCTTGCACCACCGAGGCCGGGTCGGGCACGTGTTCGAGCATCTCCATGCAGGTGACCACATCAAACTGCCCGGGTGCCTCAGCCGCAAGCGCCTCGGCGCTAACTTCGCGATAGTTCACGCGCGGCGTACTGGCTTCCAGTGCGTGCAGTTGCGCCACCTTGAGCGCCTTGGTGGACAGGTCAATACCCAGCACCTCGGCACCCTTGCGTGCCATCGAGTCGGCCAGAATGCCGCCGCCGCAGCCCACGTCCAACGCCTGGGTGTTGGCCACCGGGCAGATGGTGTTGATCCACTCCAGCCGCAGCGGATTGATCTCGTGCAGGGGGCGGAATTCGCTGTCTTTGTCCCACCAGCGGTGTGCCAGTTCGGAAAATTTGGCCAGTTCGGCCGGATCGGCATTCAAAGGTTTGTTCATGACGCGATTATGAAGACATTGGCGCGTCCCAAGAGTCCGCGCCAGAGATGCTGATACCCCGGCAATTAACAAAAAACCCGCCGTAGCGGGTCTTTTGTTGCAGGGCGCAGACCCGGCAGATTACTTGGCGCGTGTGCCAACCACTTCGATTTCAACGCGGCGGTTCTTGGCGCGGCCTTCGGTGGTCTTGTTGTCAGCAACGGGTTGCTTTTCGCCCTTGCCTTCGGTATAGATGCGGTTCTTTTCGATGCCCTTGGACACCAAATAGGCCTTGACGGCTTCAGAACGCGCAACCGACAACTTCTGGTTGTAGGCATCACCACCGACCGAGTCGGTGTGACCGACGGCGATGATCACTTCAAGGTTAATGCCCTTGACCTTGCTCACCAGGTCGTCCATCTTGGCCTTGCCTTCGGGCTTGAGAACGGACTTGTCGAAATCAAAGAACGCGTCAGCAGCGTAGGTTACCTTGCTGGCAGCGGCTGCGGGAGCGGGTGCGGCAGGTGCCGGAGCAGGTGCCGGTGCGGCTACGGGTGCCGGAGCGGGTGCCGGTGCGGGAGCAGCCTTGGGAGCCGGTGCGGGGGCGGCAATCGCGCCATCACATCCAGGAGCCGCTGTTGCAGGGGTCCAGGACGCATTGCGCCAGCACAGGCCGGTCGAGTTCTTCCAGATGTCGCCGCCTGCGCTCTTCCAGTTGTTGATATCTTGGGCGCCAGCCAATGTTGCAAAAGCTGCAGCCGCTACGAGGATGGCTACTTTATTAAGTTGTTTCATGATTTTCCTTTTTTGGGAACAAACTGCAGCAGCGCTGCGGACAAACGATGGACGCCCAAGCTGTGCCTAGCCTGAGCGTTCGTAACATTGTGCCACACCAGGGCGACAGTGCCCACCCGCACCACTGGCGCGTTACAAGTCGCTCAAATGACGCACCGAAATGTTGCAAGCAAGCCACAAGCCGTGGGCCGTAGAATCAAGGGTTGCCTTCGACACCGCACCGAATCATCCATGACCCAGTTCGCCAAAGAAACCCTGCCCATCAGCCTTGAAGAGGAAATGCGGCGCAGCTACCTCGATTACGCCATGAGCGTGATCGTGGGTCGCGCACTGCCAGATGCGCGCGACGGCCTCAAGCCGGTGCACCGGCGCGTGCTGTTCGCCATGCACGAGCTCAACAACGACTGGAACCGCGCCTACAAGAAGTCGGCGCGTATTGTCGGGGACGTCATCGGTAAGTACCACCCGCACGGTGACCAGTCGGTGTACGACACCATCGTGCGTATGGCGCAGGACTTCTCCATGCGCCACATGCTGGTCGACGGCCAGGGCAACTTCGGCTCGGTCGATGGCGACAATGCAGCCGCCATGCGTTACACCGAAATCCGCCTGGCCAAAATCGCGCACGAATTGCTGGCCGATCTGGACAAGGAAACCGTGGACTTCGGCCCCAACTACGACGGCTCGGAAAAAGAGCCGCTGGTGCTGCCCACGCGCATTCCCAATTTGCTGGTCAACGGCTCGGGCGGTATCGCCGTGGGCATGGCCACCAACATCCCGCCACACAACCTCAACGAGGTGGTGGACGCCTGCCTGCACCTGCTGCGCAACCCCGAGGCCAGCATCGACGAGCTGATGGAAATCGTCCCGGCACCCGACTTTCCCACGGCAGGCATCATTTACGGCATCAACGGCGTCAAAGAAGGCTACCGCACCGGCCGCGGCCGCGTGGTGATGCGCGCCAAATGCCACTTTGAAGACATCGACAAGGGCCAGCGCCAGGCCATCATCGTTGATGAGCTGCCCTACCAGGTCAACAAGAAGACCCTGCAGGAGCGCATGGCCGAACTGGTGCACGAGAAAAAGATCGAGGGCATCAGCCACATCCAGGACGAATCCGACAAGTCGGGCATGCGGTTGGTGATCGAACTCAAGCGCGGCGAAGTGCCCGAAGTGGTGCTCAACAACCTGTACAAGCAGACCCAGTTGCAAGACTCGTTCGGCATGAACATGGTGGCGCTGATCGACGGCCAACCCAAACTGTGCAACCTCAAGGACCTGATCGAGGTCTTCCTGCAGCACCGCCGCGAGGTGGTGACGCGGCGCACCGTATTCAACCTGCGCAAGGCGCGCGAGCGCGGCCACGTGCTCGAAGGTCTGGCCGTGGCGCTGGCGAATATTGACGACTTCATTGCCATCATCCGCAACGCGCCCACCCCCCCGGTGGCCAAGGTCGAGTTGATGAACCGCCCCTGGGACAGCAAGCTGGTGCGCGAGATGCTCACCCGCACGCGCGCCGATGGCGGCGTAATCAGCGCCGACGATTACCGCCCGGACGGACTCGAAAAAGAATACGGCATGGGCTCCGATGGCCTGTACCGCCTGTCCGATACGCAAGCCCAGGAAATCCTGCAAATGCGCCTGCAGCGCCTGACTGGCCTGGAGCAGGACAAGATCGTGGCCGAGTACAAGGAAGTCATGGCCGAGATCGAAGACCTGCTCGACATCCTGGCGCGGCCCGAGCGGGTCTCGACCATCATTGGCGACGAACTGGGCCACATCCGCCAGGAATTCGGCCAGACCAAGCTCGGCGCGCGCCGTAGCCAGGTGGAACACAGCTCGTTTGACCTCTCCACCGAAGACCTGATCACCCCCACCGACATGGTGGTCACACTCAGCCACAGCGGCTACATCAAGAGCCAACCCCTGTCCGAATACCGCGCGCAAAAGCGCGGGGGCCGGGGCAAGCAAGCCACCGCCACCAAGGAAGACGACTGGATCGACCAGCTCTTCATCGCCAACACGCACGACTACATCCTGTGCTTTTCCAACCGCGGTCGCCTCTATTGGCTCAAGGTGTGGGAAGTGCCGCAAGGCTCGCGCGGCTCACGCGGTCGCCCCATCGTCAACATGTTTCCTCTGCAGGAAGGCGAAAAAATCAACGTGGTGCTGCCGCTCACCGGCGACAAGCGCACCTTCCCTGCGGACCAGTATGTGTTCATGGCAACCAGCATGGGCACGGTCAAGAAGACCGCGCTGGACGAGTTCAACAACCCGCGCAAGGTCGGCATCATTGCCGCCGTGCTCGACGAAGGCGACTACCTGATTGGCGCCGCCCTCACGGATGGCAAGCACGACGTGATGCTGTTTAGCGACGGCGGCAAGGCCGTGCGCTTTGACGAAAACGACGTGCGCCCCTTGAGCCGCAACGCGCGTGG
>CAIPBW010000540.1 GCA_903863395.1 uncultured beta proteobacterium | reverse complement strand
GCGGGTGCATCGGCATCGGGCGCGAGCACCAAATTGCCACGCGGGGTCAGCCGCAAGGTAAGAGGGTCGGGGGGTGGGAGTGGGTTGAAGGTACTCAAGCCGAAGCGACCTTGGTTGGCAAAACGGGCGGGCTACCCGTCTTGCCGCAACCTCGGCACTGCCGCCAGCAGCGTTCGGGTGTACTCATGCTGCGGTCGGTTCAGGATGTCGTCGGCAGTACCGGCTTCGACCAGGTGCCCGTTTTTCATCACGGCAATGTCGTGCGCCAGGTACTCCACTACGCCAAAGTTGTGGGTGATGAAGAGAAAGGCCACGCCCAGTTCCTGTTGCAACTCTTTAAGCAGGTTGAGGATTTGGGCTTGCACCGAAACGTCGAGCGCCGAGGTTGGCTCATCGGCCACGATCAGTTTGGGCTCCACCGCCAGCGCGCGGGCGATGGCCAGACGTTGGCGCTGACCGCCGGAAAACTCATGCGGATAGCGCGTGAGCACGTCGCGGCGCAGCCCCACGTGCTCCAGCAGTGCGGCAACGCGTTCGCTGCGCCGCACCCGGTCGATCTCCGGGCACAGCGAAGCAACCCCTTCTTCCAGAATTTCGTTCACACGCATGCGGGGGTTGAGCGAGGCAAATGGGTCCTGAAACACGATTTGCGCCGCCCGGCGTGCCTGGCGCAGGGCCTCGCCCTGCAACTGGTCCAGCGCCTTGCCCTGCAACAGTGCCGTGCCGCTGATCAGGGCGGTTTTGCGCAGTAGTTGCATCACCGCCTTGCCGACCGTGGTCTTGCCGCTGCCCGACTCACCCACCAGCGCAAGGGTGCGCCCGGCCGCAATGCTGAATGACACGCCGTCCACGGCCTTCACGAAGCCTGCCGTTCTTTGCAGCAAACCCTTGCGGATCGGGAACCAGACGCGGTAGTCGCGCACCTCCAGCAAAGTCTCTCCGGCTGCGCGCTCGGGCGTTAATTCGGGCGCATTTGCGGCAACGGCAGCTTGGGGCGATGCCCCGCTGGCGCCATTCTGAAACAGCACGCAGCGCACCGCGTGGTCAGCCTGCCAGTCATGCAGTGCGGGCGGCGTTGCGCGGCAGGCGTCTTGCACCTGGCTGCAACGGTCGGCAAAGCGGCAGCCGCCAAAGCTCTGGTTGAGCAGCGGCACCGTGCCCGCGATCGACGCCAGCTTGCGCCCGCGCTTGCTGGTGTCGGGCAGGGCCTGAAACAGGTTCGCCGCATAGGGGTGTAGTGGGCGCGCAAAGAATTCGCGCGCCGTGGCCACCTCGATCACTTGCCCGGCGTACATCAGGGCCACGCGGTGCGCCATTTGCGACACCACCGCCAGGTCGTGGGTGATGAGCAGTAGCGCCATCTTTTGCGCGGCTTGCAACTCCTTGAGCAGATCGAGAATCTGCGCCTGGATCGTGACGTCGAGCGCCGTGGTGGGCTCATCGGCAATCACGATTTCCGGGTCTGCGGCCAGGGCAATGGCAATCATGACGCGCTGCTTTTGCCCGCCCGACATCTGGAACGGATAGTCGCCAATGCGCCGCTCAGGCTCGGGGATGCCAACGCGCTTGAGCCAGTCCACCGCCTTGGCACGGGCGGCGTCACCGCGCAAGGGCGTGTGGCGTTCGATCACTTCGGTAATTTGGCGGCCCACCGTCATCACCGGGTTGAGGCTGGTGCTGGGCTCCTGGAAGATGATGCTGATGCGGTGCCCACGCACATCGCGCATGCGCGCTTCGGGCAACTGCGTGATGTCGGTGCCGTCCAGGTCCACGCGCCCGGCGCTCACGCGGCCACTCTCGGGCAGCAGGCGCAGGATGGACAAGGCCGTCATCGATTTGCCGCAACCCGATTCGCCCACCAGGGCAAAAGTTTCGCCGCGCTCAATGGTCAGGCTCAGCGCGTCTACGGCGCGCACCAGGCCGCTGTCGGAATCCAGATCGGTGGTGAGGTTTTCAATCTGTAGCATGGCCGGTCCTAAGGGTTGGGGGCCTTGGCGCGCTGCGGGCGAAAGGCACGCGCCCGGGGGTCAAAGGCTTCCTGTACCGCGCCGGCAAAGAGTTGCATCGACAGCACCAGGGTCACCATCAGGCTGAAGCCTGCCATC
>CAIPBW010000539.1 GCA_903863395.1 uncultured beta proteobacterium | reverse complement strand
AGCGATCCATGGACAGACGTGAATTTGTAGTGAAAACCGCCATCGGGACCGGCGTCCTGGCCAGCGCCGGATGTGATCAAACCATCAACAAGGCCAGCGCGGCCGTAGCGCTGCCCCCGGTGCCACCCGACCCGCGCCAGTTTCTTACCTGGGATGGCGGCAGCGGCCCCGACCGCGAATACTGGAGCAGAAAGCTGCTGCTGCCCTGGCGCAACCCCGGCAAGGGCGACTGGCTCGACGCCAAACAGGTGCGCCAGGGCCCATTGCCCGTGACCTCGGCCACGGTGTCGGGCGGCACCGTTGCACTCAACGTAACCGATCTGGTCAATCGCTGGATCACCTCGGGACTCAACCGTGGCTTCTACCTGCGCTCCACCCAGCCGTGGGCGTTTACGTTTGCTGGACGCAACTACGGCTCCGCAGGCATGCATCCGCGCCTGAGCGTTGTTGCCAACGGCAAGACCACCGACGTGCCGTGTACCTGCAATGCAGCGTGGACGCCGAGTTCATTCTTTGGCAAGGACACGCGCGACAGTTTCCTGGTGGCGGCGGGCAACCAGTTTGCGGCGCTGCAGTTCGATCTCTCTGGCGTGTCGGCCCCCGTGCAAACAGCCATGCTGGTCCTGACCTGCATCGGGCTGAAGTATCCCGGCACGCTTGAAGTCTTTGAACTCAATCCGCCTGACTTTCGGGTCGGCGCTGGAGCGCTCAAGCCGCAGCTCGGCCTGGCTGCGGCCTACCTGTTCGACAGGGGGGTGGCCTCGCACCCCGGCGTCCTGTTTGCCGGTGACTTCTCTGATCTTTCCAAGGCGCGCTGGCAGTCGGGCACGGTGGCAGCGGGCAGCAGCCAGGTGGCCGATGCGCGCACCGGTTCGACCTATCTGCGCGGCGTGATTCCCAAGGGCGAAGTCGGCGGCTGCGACCTGTTGCACAACGTGGTGGGCGCCAACAAGGAGGGCGTGCCCGACCGCGTGGAGAACGAACTCTATGCGCGCTACTACGTGTACCTGGAAGAAGACTGGGGCTCGGAAATTGATGCCAACAAAATGCCCGGCTGGGATGGGCGCTTTGGCTGGTGGAACAGCGTGGGCTACTGGCAAGGCACCACCGGCAACGGCGGCGCGCGCCCCACAGGCTTGAAGGTGCGCAACCTCAAGGCCAACCGCTGGGAGTACCAGGGTGCCTCCATGCGCGGCCATGGCGGCACGCGCGCCAACGACGGCAACCCCTACGACGACCTATTCTGGGTGGGCAACTACATCTACCACCTCGACCAGGCCAGCTATTTTGGCGAACCCATGCCCTGGACCGGGGTGGTTCTGGGCAAAGGACGTTGGCACTGCATCGAGCAGTACATCAAGATGAACTCAATTGCCGGGCCGTTTGACGCCATCGGCAACGGCATTGCGGTCAGCGATGGCCAGTACCGCGCCTGGCTCGATGGGGTTCAGGTGTTTGAGCGCACCAACCTGCGCTGGCGACGCCACGCCGAGATGGGGGTCCAGGGTTTCTGGCTCAACTGGTACCACGGCGGAACGCAGCCCGCACCGCGCGATATGCACTTCCGCATGGACTCGGTGGTGGTTGCACGCGCCTACATCGGCCCGCGCAACGAAGGATAAGCGGCCGGGCACTGCCCCCGGGCAAGTCACCCGGGCATGGCGGGTGCCGGGTGGCGCAGGTTGGCGAGCATGCGCAGGGCAAAGCGGCTGCGCTGCCGCTCCCAGGGCGTAAAGCGCGGCAATTGGTACGGGTCGCACAGGGGCGTTGCCACGCCCGCATCGGTGCTCACCGCGCCGGTAAAGCCTGCCGCACGCACCATCTGCACGTGGCGCTGCGCGAAGTCTCTGCCGCACTTGCCGTTGGGGTAGGCAAACAGGTTCACGGCAACGTCGAGTTCGGCTTCCAGCGTGCGCTTGCTGGTGGAAATTTCTCGCTGCGCCTCATCGTCGCTGATGCGCTCCAGAATCGGGTGCGACACCGTGTGCGCGCCGATCTGCATGCCCGCGTTGCGCAAGGTTTTCCACTGCGCGGTGTGCATCATCAGGTCGCTCGGCAAGGCTACTGCCGCCTGCGCCGCCACCTGCGCCAGCGCCGATTGGCGCTGCGCAGGAGCCAGGTATTTGGTGTGCGCCAGCAGGGTGTCAATCGCCGCGCGGCGCTGCGCCAGCGTGGTCAGCACCAGCCGCCCCAAGCCGAGCGTGTGCAGGTCCAAAGCAGGCTGCGTGGTGCGCCGGATGGCCTCGATGATGGCGTCGTTCCACATACTGCTCCCGTCCGCAAACCCGGTGGCAACAAAGAAGGTGGCCGATACGCCGTGGCGCAACAAGATCGGCAGCGCGTGCGTGGCATTGTCGGCGTAGCCATCGTCAAAGGTGATGGCGGCAGCGCGCGCGGGTAGCGCTCCGTTGTGCAGTTGCCTGAGCGCCACCTCCAGCGGAAGCACCTCAAACCAGCGGCTGACCCAGCCCACGATCTGGTCAAAGCGGCGCGCATCGGGCTCCGATGGAAACAAGGGGTCCACCTCAGGCAGCACGCGGTGAAAGATCAGGACCGACAAGCGTGCCTGCGCGCCGCCACGCGAGAGCGCGTGCGCCAACCCGCGCACGATCATGGGCTTCGCACCAGGGCCACTTTCGCGCCGGTGGCGGGCT
>CAIPBW010000538.1 GCA_903863395.1 uncultured beta proteobacterium | reverse complement strand
GGCGATCCATGTCTTCGTGCCTGCATGGATTGCCGCGCTTCGCTCGCAATGACAGCCAAAGGACATGGACTGCCGCGTCGCTTCGCTCCTCGCAATGACATCTTCTCGCCTTTGCAGGGATCAGGCCAGGAGGGCCTGGGCAAATTCGCGGGCGTTGAAGGTTTCGAGGTCTTCGAGCTTTTCGCCCACGCCGATGAAGTACACCGGAATCGGGCGCTCGCGCGCGATGGCTGCCAGTACGCCACCCTTGGCGGTGCCGTCGAGCTTGGTGACGATCAGGCCGGTCAGGCCGAGCGTGTCGTCAAACGCGCGCACCTGGGTGAGTGCGTTCTGGCCGGTGTTGCCGTCAATTACCAGCAGCACCTCATGCGGTGCGCCGGGGTCGGCCTTCTGGATCACGCGCTTGATCTTCTTGAGCTCTTCCATCAGGTGCAGTTGCGTGGGCAGACGCCCGGCGGTGTCGATCAGGATCACGTCCTTGCCGCGCGCCTTGCCCGCGCTTACGGCGTCAAAGCTCACCGCAGCGGGGTCGCCGCCTTCCTGGCTGACGATGTCCACCAGATTGCGGTCGGCCCAGATGCTGAGTTGCTCGCGCGCGGCGGCGCGGAAGGTGTCGGCCGCAGCCAGCAGCACGCTGGCCTTGTTATCGGACAGGTGGCGCGTGAGCTTGCCAATCGAGGTGGTTTTGCCCGCGCCGTTGACGCCTGCCACCATGATGACGGTGGGGTGGTGCTCGCCAATGACCAGCGCCTTCTCCAGCGGCTGCAGCAGTTCGCTCAGGCTGGCAATCAGGATGTTTTTCATCGCCACCGGGTGCGTGACGCCCGTCTCCTTGACCTTGCGGCGCAAATCCAGCAGCAACTGCTGGGTGGCGGGAAAGCCAGCGTCGGACATGAGCAGGGCTTCTTCCAGGCTTTCGTACAAGGCCTCGTCGATAACCGAGCCGCCAAACACGACAGAAATGCCGGAGGCCGTTTTGCCCAGGCTGGCCTTGAGTTTGGCCAACCATTTCTGGCGCTCCGGCGGGCTGGCGGTTGGATCGGGAATGTTGATGGGCGTGACCAGCGCGCTGCCAATCAGCGAGCCACCCGTTGGCGCGCTTGCTGCGGGGGAGGGGGGCGCCAACGGCGTGGGAGGAGTTTTTTTGCGGAAGAAACTGAACATGGGATGGGTCTGTGTAGCACGCATTCTATGAAACCGGCTCATGGTCCGGCGCGCACAGCGCTTGGGGTAAGCTTTGGCCATGGCATCCAAATCCTCATCTTCGGCAAAAAAGCCCGGCGCACCGGCGCGGCGCTCCCGCGTGCAGACGCACGAAATCCGCATCATTGGCGGCCAGTGGAAGCGCATCCGGCTCAAGGTGGCCGACCGCCCCGGCCTGCGCCCCACGCCCGACCGCGTGCGCGAGACCCTGTTCAACTGGCTGGGGCAAGACCTCTCGGGCCTGCGCTGCGTGGATGCCTTTGCCGGCACCGGAGCACTGGGGTTTGAAGCGGCCTCGCGCGGCGCACGCGAGGTGCTGCTGGTGGAGCAGGACAGCGCGCTGGTGGCGCAACTGCAGCAGGTGCACGCGCAGTTGCTGGCGCTGGAGTTGCCCGAGCCGGTGGCGCAAAGCGTACTGATCCAGCGCGGCGACGGCGTCTCGGCGCTGCGCCAACTCGCGGCGCAGAGCCAGGACGTGATTTTTCTGGACCCGCCCTTCGATGGTGGCAACTACGAGGCGGCATTGGGCGCGGCAGCACACGCATTGGCACCTCAGGGCAATATCTACCTGGAGGCGCCCAAGGCGTGGACCGACGCCAGCCTGGAGCCGTGGGGCTTGCATGTGTACCGCCACCTCAAGGCCGGTGCGGTGCATGCCCACGTCTTGCGCCGCGCGCACGCGGTTGCATAATTGCCGAAATACCTGGCCGCTGAGCCCCCGGAGTACCGCATGTCTGAACCCGTGATTGCCGTTTATCCCGGCACCTTTGACCCCATCACGTTGGGGCACCAGGACCTGATTCGCCGCGCTGCTGCGCTTTTTGGCACGGTGGTGGTGGGCGTGGCTGCGGCGCATCACAAGAAGACCCTGTTCACGCTGGAAGAGCGCCTGGAGAGCGTGCGCGAAGTGGTGCACAGTCTGGGCAATGTGCAGGTGGCGTCGTTTGGCGGCCTGGTGCGCGACTTTGCGCTGGAGCAGGGCGCGCGTGTGATGCTGCGCGGCGTGCGCTCGGTGACAGATTTTGATTTTGAAGCGCAACTTGCCGGCATGAACCGCGCGTTGGCGCCCGACGTGGAAACGGTGTTTCTGACGCCCGATGCGCGCTACCAGCACATCTCCAGCACGCTGGTGCGCGAGATTGCCACGCTCAAGGGCGATGTGCGCCAGTTCGTAGCACCCGAGGTGCATGCGCGGCTGATGAAGAAGTTGGGTTTGTAAGATGTTTGCAGGGGCTGCGCGCACTGTTGCGCAGGTACCCTGGCATGGAAGGTTTTCATGAAATTGTTGCTACCCGTGGATGGTTCGGAGTTGTCGCTGGAGGCGGTGCGGTTTGCGATTCGCATGCTGCTGGCGGGCCTGCATGGCGAGGTGGTACTGGCCAACGTGCAGGAGCCTGCCAATTTGTACGAGTTGCTGGTGGCGCACGATCCGCAGGTGATTGAGCGTGTGAGCGCCGAAGCGGGGCTGCATGCGCTGCAGGGCGCGCAACAACTGCTTGACGCCGCCGGTGTGGCGTACGAATGCGAGGTGGCGCGCGGTGACCCGGCGCACACCATCGAAGACATCGCCGAGCGCTTTGGCTGCGACCTGATCGTGATGGGCGCGCGCGGCAACAGCGCGCTGCGCAGTGCCATGCTGGGGTCGGTGTCCAACGAAGTGCTGCACGCCAGCAGCGTGCCGGTGGTGATCGTCAAGCCCGATGCGCTGGCCGTCGTCGAACCGGAGTAAGCCCAGACCCATGGCATTGACCATCACCGACGCCTGCATCAATTGCGATGTGTGCGAGCCCGAATGCCCCAACGACGCGATCTACCTGGGGCCCGAAATCTACGAGATTGACCCGAACAAGTGCACCGAGTGCGTAGGCCACTTTGACGAGCCGCAGTGCGTGCAGATCTGCCCCGTGGCCTGCATTCCGGTGCATCCGCAGTACGTCGAAGACCGCGAAACCCTGTGGCAGAAATACCGCCGCCTGCAGGCCGCAGCCGGATAAACACCGTCATTGCGAAGGCCGCAGGCCTGTGGCAATCCATGCGGTTAGAAGTCATGGATCGCCACGCTTCGCTCGCGATGACAGCCCTTCGTCCTTGTGAGGCCATGCCCCACCTCGTCCTCGCCAGGCCATGCGCTACTTCGTCACTGCGAGGAGCGAAGCGACGCGGCAGTCCATGCATTTGGAAGTCATGGATCGCCACGCTTCGCTCGCGATGACGAGGTGAGGGCGTGCCTCGCAGTGACGAAACCTTGGTTCAGTCGGGCTTGGCCTTTTCGGGAGGGGGTTTTGCGGTGAAGTATTGCGGCTCTTTCTTTGCAGCGGCCTTCTTGTGCGCGCCATGTTTGGCAGCGTCGCCCTGGTCCTGGTCGGCGTCGGCGTGGCTCGGGTGGGCAGCGGACGCTTTGGCATTGGCGGGCTTGGCGGCGTGGGTAGCAGAACCCTTGGCGGCCTGAAGTGCTTGGGCTTCCTGCTTCAGGCGGGTTTGCTCCAGCGCCTTGGCGGCCTGGGCGTCGTTTTTGGTGATGGCGTCGGCCTCTTGTTTCTGCGCCTTGGTGCGCGCGTCTTGCACGTCGACTGCGACGCCGTCGGCGCACGGAATCTGGCTGTAGGTCGAGCCGCAGCGATAAACCTTTTGGGCGCTTGCCGCCGTCGCCAGTGTGCACAGGGTAATCAAAACAAGCGCAAAACGGGAGCAGGGTTTCATGGCTTGGTCTCCTGGGTTGGTGCGGGCGAGCCTGCTTGTTCCGGTGCGGCGACAGCAGCAGCACTCGCGCTTGCCGGGGTCCCTGCCTTGGGTGTGTGCGCGCGTGGCGGCTTGCTGGTGTGGATTTGCAGCGTGGCCTTGTCCATGGCACCGGCGGCCAGGTCGGGAAACGCCTTGAGGCAGCGGTCAATACATTGGTCAATCGCAATGTGCTCATCCAACGGTGGTTTCTTGAGCACCCATCCGACCACGTCGTCCTTGTTGCCCGGGTGGCCAATGCCCAGGCGCAGGCGCCAGTAGTCGTCGCTGCCGAGTTGGGCGTGGATGTCGCGCAGGCCGTTGTGCCCGGCGTGGCTGCCGCCGCGTTTGAGCTTGGCCTGGCCGACGGGGATGTCCAACTCATCGTGTGCCACCAGGATTTCGTTGGGGGCAATCTTGAAAAAGCGCGCCAGCGCCGCCACCGAGCGGCCCGACAGGTTCATGAAGGTCTGGGGCTCGAGCAGCCACAGCGGCTGTCCGCCCACGCTGGTGCGCGCCACCAGGCCGTGGTAGCCCTTGTCCATGTTCAGGGTGAGCTTGAGCTGGCGCGACAGGGCCGTGGTCCACCATGCGCCTGCGTTGTGGCGGGTGGATGCGTACTCGGGGCCGGGATTGCCCAAACCGACAAACAGTTTGATCATGCGATGAAAGGTATCAGGCGTATGCGCCATGGTAGAACAAAATGACCGGCCCCAACGAAAACGGCCCACCAGGGTGGGCCGTTGACGCTTGCCGAAAGAGAGATTACTTCTTGGCGGCAGGTGCCTTGGCTGCGGGAGCGGCCTTGGCGGCAGGCGCGCCCTTGGCTGCGGCCGGTGCAGCAGCAGGAGTAGCGGCTGCAGCGGCGTCGGCAGTTGGCTCGGCCGAAGCGACCACCACCACAGAAACTACCACCGGGTTGTTCTTGCCGTGGGTCACGGCCGTTACGCCCTTGGGCAGTGCAATGTCGTTGAGGTGCAGCGAAGCACCCTTCTTGAGACTGCTGAGGTCCACCGAGATGAACTCGGGCAGGTCAGCGGGCAGGCACAGCACGTTGATTTCGGTCATGACGTGGTTGGCAATGCAGCCATCGGTCTTGACCGCAGGCGAGTTTTCGTCGCCATGGAAGTGCAGCGGCACCTTCATGTGCAGTTTGGTGGTGGCATCGACGCGTTGGAAGTCGATGTGCAGGATTTGCTGCTTGAAGGGGTGCATCTGGAAATCACGCAGCAGCACCTGTTGGGTCTTGCCATCAATTTCCATGTCGAGCACGGAGGCGTGGAAGGCTTCCTTCTTGATGGTGTGCCACAAGGCGTTGTGGTCCAACTCGATCAGTTGGGGCTCACCGCTGCCGTAAACGATACCCGGGGTGCGACCCGTAACGCGGAGACGGCGGCTCGCACCCGTACCCTGCTTGGCGCGCTCAAAAGCGACGAATTTCATAAATTACTCCAAAAGAAGCCCACCGCGACCAGTGTGACTCCGGTTTAACAAAAACGCTGTTGGCCTGCTGGAGGCCTTTGCGTCTACTTTTTGCCCCAGACCAGGAAATGCTAGAAAAGATTATCCTGGTCAGAGAACAAACGCATGACCGACTCGCCCTTGGCAATACGCTGGATCGTTTCGGCGATCAGCGGAGCCACGGAGAGTTGGCGAATTTTTTGGCAGTTTCTGGCTGCCGCAGTCAGTGGGATGGTGTTGGCCACCACCACCTCGTCGAGGGCACTGCCGTTGGCGATGCGCTCAATGGCCGGGCCCGAAAAGATCGGGTGCGTGCAATAGGCATAGACCTTCTTGGCGCCGCGTGCCTTGAGCACCTCGGCCGCCTTGACCAGCGTGCCGGCGGTGTCGATCATGTCGTCCATGATGACGCAGTTGCGGCCATCGATTTCACCGATGACGTGCATCACTTCGCTGACGTTGGCGCGCGGGCGGCGCTTGTCGATGATGGCCAGGTCGCAGTCGAGCTGTTTGGCCAGGGCGCGCGCGCGCACCACGCCGCCGACGTCGGGCGAGACCACGATCAGATCTTCGTAGTTCTTCTGGCGCAGGTCGCCCAGCAGCACCGGCGAGGCGTAGATGTTGTCCACCGGGATGTCAAAAAAGCCCTGGATCTGGTCGGCGTGCAAGTCCATGGTGAGAACGCGCGCCACGCCCACGGCTTGCAGCATATTGGCAACCACCTTGGCGGTGATGGGCACGCGCGTGGAGCGCGGGCGGCGGTCCTGGCGGGCGTAACCGAAATACGGGATCACGGCGCTGATGCGCTCGGCCGAAGCGCGCTTGAGCGCATCGACCATGATCAGCAGTTCCATCAGGTTGTCGTTGGTCGGAGCGCAGGTGCTTTGCACCACAAACACGTCACGGGCGCGCACGTTCTGGTTGATTTCGACGGTGACTTCACCATCGGAGAAGCGGCCCACGGTGGCGGCACCCAGCGAAATTCCCAGATGTTCAGCGATATCGGCGGCCATGCCAGGGTTGGCATTGCCGGTGAAAATCATGAAATCAGGGGGGGTGGGTGCCTGCATGTGGGTTCCAGCGATGTTGTGAGGAAGTAGCCTGTACGTTGGGTCCGCTGCGTCCGGGACATCCCGGACAGCAGATTTGGCAGGGGAAGAAGGATTCGAACCTTCGCATGCTGGAATCAAAATCCAGTGCCTTAACCAACTTGGCGACTCCCCTACACGGGTTGGCAGCTAACCGCTACCCACCGAAAAACCATCGCTGGAGGCCCAACCCGACAGCGGGTGAACATCCAAACTGCTGCACACTTTGACCTGAAACGACTCAGGTGCGTCCGCAAGAAACCCTTCGTTTACGGGCCAACCAACCAGCGGCACAGGGGCAAAAACCGCACTTCCGGAACCGGTCATCCGGCCGACGAGGCCCTTGGAGGCCAGCCAGGTAATCGCTTGCGATACACCCGGACAGAGTTTTTGCGCCACGGCCTGCAAGTCGTTTCGGCCAAAACCAAACGCGTCTGCAGCGAAGCCTGAAATTATAGCAGCCTCGGAGTCGCGTTTGAGGGCTGGGTCCGAGAAAATCAGCCGGGTTTCCAGGCCCTGCGGCGGTTTGACAACAGCAAACCGGGCCACAGGCAGGCTTAAGGGCGCTACCACCTCGCCGATGCCCTCGATCCAGGCGTGGCCGCCGCTCAGGAAGAACGGCACGTCGGCCCCGAGTTGCAGCGCCAGCGCAGCCAGCGTGGCCAGCGGCAGGCGCGTGTTCCAGAGCCGGTTGAGCGCCAGCAGGGTTGAGGCGGCGTCCGACGAACCGCCGCCCAGGCCGGCCTGCGCCGGAATCGACTTGTGCACGCCGATGTGCACGCCTAGCGGGCACTGTCTGGCGTGCTGCAGCGCACGCGCGGCGCGCACCACCAGGTCGTCGGGCGGCAAGGCAACGCTTAAGTCTTCGCGGCTGATGATGCCGTCTGCGCGCAACTCAAAATGCAGGGTATCGCACCAGTCGATCAGCATGAATGCCGACTGCATCAGGTGGTAGCCGTCGGTGCGGCGCCCGGTGATGTGCAAAAACAGGTTCAGTTTGGCGGGGGCGGGGACGTCGTAGAGCGACTGCATGGTGCAGGATTATCCCTTGCAGGTTCAGCGCTGCAGGACGATTTTGAGATCCACCGGCGGCGCGGGCGACTCGCGCCGCGCATGCAGCCGACCCTGTGCCAACTCGCCCAAGTCGGCCTGCCAGCCATCGGCTGCAGTTTCATGCCCCTGCAGCCAGGCAAACAGGCTGGCGACGGGAATCTCGGTTCCGGTGAGGTGTTGCGTGAGGTGCTGTAGCGACGCAAAACGCTGCGTCTGCACGCCGGAGTGCAAAACCGCCCCGGCTGTATCCCACTGAACCTGCGCCAGCGTGGTGCCCAGCGCCGTGCTGAAGATGAGCGTGCCCGCCAAGGCATCGCCTGCGAGCTCAAAGTCGGCAGAAAACGCCTGCACCGGGTCGGACGCGATGGTCATCGCCAGACGCCCTTGCCAGTGCGCGTCGGTGCCGTCTGGCGCTTGCTTAAGCCTTGGCGGGCTAGCGCATCCTGCTATCAATAACGCAGCAATCCAGAACGTCCAGCCGATTCGGCAAAGGCGTGCACGAATCACGGTTTGCCCTGCAGACGGCGCGTGGTTTCGAGCAGGGTCTCGTTGTCCGGGCTGAGCTGGGCGGCCTGCTTCCAGATGTCGATGGCCTGCTCGCGCTGGCCCAGGCTCCAGAACACTTCACCCATGTGCGCCGCAATTTCGGGGTCCGGGCGCGCCTGGAAGGCGCTTTGCAGCAGCTTGAGCGCCTGCGCCGCGTTGCCCGCCCGGAACTCCACCCACGCCATGCTGTCCACAATGAATGGGTCGTTGGGCGCCATCTCCAGCGCCTTGGCAATCAGTTCGCGCGCTTCGGCCAGATGCACGTTGCGCTCGGCAAACGAAAAGCCGAGTGCGTTGTAGGCATGGTGGTAGTCGGGCTTGGCCACGATCAGGCGGCGCAGCAGCATTTCCATCTCGTCGATGCGTCCCAGTTTTTCGGCCAGCATCGCCTGGTCGTAGAGCAGGTCGCCGTCTAGCGGGTACTGATTCAGGGCCGCAACCAGCACGTCGTAGGCTGCCTGGAATTTCTTGTTTTCCCGCAGCAGTTGCACCTCGGCGCTGACCTTGGCGCGTGCGTCGTCGCTCTGCAGTTCGGGCACCGAGCGGATCACCGCGCGCGCCTCATCCATCTTGCCCAGCCGCGCCAGAATGGCGGACTGGCGCACGGCTACGCGCAAGGCATCCTTGGGGCTTTTGATGCGCAGCAGATAGGCTTGCGCTTCGTCAAATCGCTGGGCTTGCTCGGCGATTTGCGCCAGCAGCAAATAGGCTTGCACGCTGCCGCGCCCGGTTTCCTCCGCCTGGGCGTCGGTGCCGGAAGACGGGTTAAGCGACAAGAAGGTATTGAGCGAGGTTTGCGCCTGGTCAATGGCCTGGTTCTGAAACTCCAGCGTTCCCTGCACCAGCCAGCCGTCCGGGAATGCAGGCCAGTCGTGCGTGAGCACCTTGGTCTGGGCATAAGCGTCGCCGTAGCGCTGGGCTTCGAGCAGTTGGCGGATGTAGTTCAAGCGCAGTTCGGCCGAGGCCGGGCCTGAGAGGAAATTGCGCACGTATTTCTCGGCTTCGGGCAGCTTGGGGTTGATCAGATTGAGCGCCAGATAGACCGGCTCCTCGGCCTTGGTGTTCAACGCGGCCGCCTGGCGTGCGGCTTCGAGCGCACCGGCTGAGTCACCCGCCTGCATGCGCAGCACACCCACGGCGTACCACGCTGCCGTGGCGGTGGCGCTGTCTTTGAGTTCGGTGGCCAAGGTGCGCTCCACCAGTTTGGCCGCTTGGGCCTTGTCACTGGCGCGCGCAAAGTAGCGTGGCAGCAGGTGGATGACGGCAATCCGCTCAGCCGGTGGCAACAGTGCGAGATGGCGCTTGATTGGCTCCTGGATTTCGGCCGAGCGGTTCAGGCCGATCAGGATTTGGACAAGATAGCGGTTGGCGTCCTGCGAAGTGGGAAAGGCGCTGTTCCAGGCGCGCGCTGCCTCCAGGGCCGACTCGCCGCTACG
>CAIPBW010000537.1 GCA_903863395.1 uncultured beta proteobacterium | reverse complement strand
GGCGCATACCGGCATTGGCAGCCCCATGGGCGAAATCGATCTGGTGCAAGTGCAAGAGGCGGGCGACATGGAAGTGGCGGGCGCGTCGCGCAGCAGCGACTTGCTCCAGTTGATTGCGCAACTGCAGCAGCGCGGTTGCGCCCTGGTGTTGCTCGATGGTGCGCTCGGGCGCAGCCACCATGCCTCGCCGGCGATTGCCGATGGCATCGTGCTGGCTACCGGTGCCACGCTGGGCGGTGCCATGGGCGACGTGCTGCGCAAGACGCGCGAGCGCCTGGCGCTGCTGGGCATTGCGAGCGCTCCGCCCGCGCTGGTGGAGCGTTGCCGCGCCGTGTTTGTGCACGGCGGAGTCGGCTTGTGGGACGCGCACGGCGGCGAACTGTTCCTTGGGCAGATTCCCACCCTGACGGCGGCAGGCACGCTGTTGCACTACGCCGAGCGCGGTGTGCAGACCATTGCCGTCAGCGGAGCGGTCGGGCGCACGCTGTGGCAGGCGGTGCAGACGCTGGCCGCGCGCGTTGATGGCCTCACGCTGGTGGTGGCCGACGGCACGCGCTTGTTTATCGACGCGCTCGACCTGGCCGCTTTGCGCCGCCTGGGTGCGCAGTTGCTGGCTTACCGCGCGATTGGCATTGTGGGTGTCACACTCAACCCGGTGGCACCGCTGGGCACGAGCTTTGACGCGCATGCGTTCTTGGCCGAGGCCCGTATTCAATTAGCCCCCTATGAGGTCAGCGATGTTGCGCTGACCGACACCTTGTTACCGGAGTAATTCATGAGCCACCTCCATTTGGACCAGCAGCAGATTGACCGCGCGCGCGACCTGGCGCGGCGCATCGCGCGCCGGGTGTACGACGACATGCAGGGCTTTACCACCACCACGGTAGAGCGCGCCACCATCCGCCTGATGGGCGTCGATGGTGTCGATGAAAACGACGTGCCCCTGCCCAACCGGGTGATCAGCCATTTGCAGGAGCAGGGCTTGCTGCAGCATGGCGCGGCCGCCGTGTTGGCGCATGCCATGCAGCAGCGCGGCTGCAGCGCGCAACAGGTGGCGCAAGCGGTGGCCGAGGGCACGCTCACGCTCACGCGCTCGGGTGACGAGCAGGCGGCACGCGCGCACGCCCAGGCACACGCTGCATCCATGTGCGCCCACATTGCGCGCCAGCGCGCGCAACGCCAGACGCAGATCCAGACGCTGGGCGAGGGCCGCGCGCCCTGGCTGTACCTGATCGTGGCCACCGGCAATATTTTTGAAGACGTGGTGCAGGCGCGGGCTGCGGCCGAGCAGGGCGCCGACATCATTGCCGTGATCCGCTCCACCGGCCAGAGCCTGCTGGACTACGTGCCCTTTGGTGCCACCACCGAGGGCTTTGGCGGCACCTACGCCACCCAGGAAAACTTCCGGCTGATGCGCGCTGCGCTGGACGAAGTGGGTGCCAAGGTGGGGCGCTACATCCGCCTGACCAACTACTGCTCGGGGCTGTGCATGCCCGAGATTGCCGCCATGGGTGCCATGGAGCGGCTGGACATGATGCTCAACGACTCGATGTACGGCATCATCTTTCGCGACATCAACATGCAGCGCACCTTTATCGACCAGTTCTTCTCGCGCATGGTCAATGCCTATGCGGGCATCATCATCAACACCGGAGAAGACAACTACCTCACCACCGCCGACGCGTTTGACGCGGCGCATACGGTGCTGGCCTCGCAACTTATCAACGAGCAGTTTGCCTACCTCTCGGGCCTGCAGCCCGCGCAGATGGGACTGGGCCACGCCTTCGAGATTGACCCGTCGCGCGAGAACGGTTTCCTGTGGGAGTTGGCCCACGCGCAACTGGCGCGCCAGGTGTTCCCGCAAGCGTCGCTCAAGTACATGCCGCCCACCAAGCACATGACCGGCAATATCTTCAAGGGCCACGTGCAGGATGCGCTCTTCAACATGGTGAGCACCGTCACGCAGCAAAACATCCACCTGCTGGGCATGATGACCGAGGCGATTCACACGCCTTTCATCCAGGACCGCTTCCTGGCGATCCAGAACGCCAAGTACGTGTTTGGCACCATGCGCGACCTGCACGCCGAAATCGAGTTCAAGGCTGGTGGGCAGATCGAGCGGCGTGCCCAGACCGTGCTGAGCGAAACCGAGCAGGTGCTCACGCAGATCGAATCGATCGG
>CAIPBW010000536.1 GCA_903863395.1 uncultured beta proteobacterium | reverse complement strand
TGGCCACGCAGGACTGGCATTTGCGCTCGCCGCAGGGCAAGGTGCTGCACCTCACCACGCACGAGTTTGCCTTGCTCAACTGCCTGATCCGTGCCCAGGGCAAGGTGGTGTCCAAGCAGGAGTTGATCACGCAAATTCTGGGCGCACGCGCGCAAAACGGCAGCGAGCGCCTCAATCTGCTGGTGGCGCGATTGCGCAAGAAAGCCAGCGAGGCACTGACCGAGCCGCTGCCGCTCAAGACCGCGCACCAGTTGGGCTACGCCTTCACGGCGCCGGCCCGGCTACGGGATTTCCCGTAGCAAAAATGAAAGAAAAAGAAAGGAATTGAAACTGCGTGAATGGCGGTTTTGCGAAAGACTTGGCGTCTTCCATCGCACAAACCAGGAGTCCACCATGCATCGTCGTCAACTTCTTCAGCTCTCCGCGCTGGGTGCCCTGCCGGCTTCCCTGGGGCTGCTCCAGTCCGCCTGGGGCCAGGCCACAGGTGCCATCCAGTTTGGCTGTCCGGTACCCATGTCCGGCGCGTTTGCCGCCAATGGCAAGTTTGCCGATCTGGGCATGAAGCTCGCCATCGAGCAATACGGCAGCGCGCTCAAGCGCCCGCTGGCCTACACCCTGCTCGACACCGAAGGCAAGCCTGCCACCGCCGTGCGCAAGGTGCAGGAGTCGGCCCAGCAACTGGGCACGCGTTTCTTTGCCGGTGGCATCCTCTCGTCCGAAGCCCTGGCCATGGGCAAGGAGGCCGAAAAAGCCGGTGGCATTTTCATCACCACCGCGGGTGCCGATGAAATCACCGGCGCGGACTGCAACGCCGCCACGTTCCGCTGGTCGGTGCCCACCTATGGTGCCATCGAGCAAACCGTGCGCCCGCTGATCGACATGCTGCCCAAGGCCAAGCGCTGGTACACCATCACCCCGCAATACGTGTTTGGCGACGGCCTGCTGTCGGCGGCCAAGAACATCTTCAAGGAAAAGGGCATCGAGCACGTGGGCAACAGCTACCACTCGCTGGCCGAAAAAGAGTTCAGCGGCTACATCACCAACGCGATTGCGGCCAAGCCCGACGTGCTGCTGCTGCTCAACTTTGGTGGCCAGTGCGCCGACACGCTGCGCCAGGCGGTGAGCTTTGGCCTGAACAAGAACATGACGATTCTGGTGGCCTGGGCCTCGGGGCTGGAGCAGTTCGAGTCGCTCGGTGCCGACCTGTGCGAAGGCATCTACTTTGGTGCCCAGTACTGGCACACGGTGGACTCGGCGCTCAACCGCGATCTGGTCAAGCGCACCGCCGACAAGCTGCAGGTCAACCCCAACTACAGCCTGGCGGGCTCGTACATCTGCACCAAGCTGCTGATCGACGGCATCATCAAGGCCGGCACGGTGGAGCAAAAGGCGGTGATTGCCGCGCTTGAAGGCATGAAGTACCAGGGCCTCACCGGCGAGGAAGAAGTGCGCAAGGCCGACCACCAGGTGCTCAAGAACTATTACCTGCTCAAGGCCAAACCCAAGGCCAAGATGAAAAACGCCGACGACTTTGTGGACATCCTTTCTTCTGGCAAATCGTTCCTGCCGATTGACCAGACCGGCTGCAAGAAGGCTTGACGCGACTGCGTAGATGAATATTTACCTGCTCCAAACCGTCAACGGGATCGGCATCGGAATGCTGTATTTCCTGTTGGCGGTGGGGTTGTCCATCGTCTTCGGGCTGCTGCGCTTTGTGAACTTTGCCCACGGGGCGTTCTATCTGCTCGGTGCCTACCTGTGTTACCAGATGATGCAGTGGGGCGCCAGCTTCTGGCTGACCCTCACCCTGGCCCCGCTGGTGGTGGGTGCCATCGGCTGGCTGACCGAGAAGCTGATGCTGCGCCATGTGTACGACAAGGCGCATGAGTTTCACATCGTCATCACGGTGGGGCTGGCCTTGGCCGTGCAGGAGCTGGTGATCGTGCAGTGGGGCGCGCTGGGCACCAGTGTGCCGGTGCCCGACGTGCTGCAGGGCGTGGTCATCTGGGGCAGCTTCATCTATCCCAAGTACCGTTTGTTTGTGATTGGCTTTACCGCCGTGCTGGCGCTGCTGCTGTGGTGGGTGCTGGAGGGCACGCGCCTGGGCAGCGCCGTGCGCGCGGGCAGCGAATCGACCGAAATGGTCTCGCTGCTGGGCATCAACGTGTTCCGCATTTTCAGCCTGGTGTTTGCGCTGGGCGCAGCCACGGCGGCGCTGGCCGGGGTGCTGGCCGCGCCGATACGCGGGGCCGAGCCCTTCATGGGCGTAGAGGCGCTGGGCGTGGCCTTTGTCGTGGTGGTGGTGGGCGGCATGGGCAGCTTTGGCGGGGCGTTGCTGGGCGGCCTGTTGATTGGTGTGGTGCAAAGCGTGATGAGC
>CAIPBW010000535.1 GCA_903863395.1 uncultured beta proteobacterium | reverse complement strand
GCGCGCGCTCCAGCGTTGCGGCGCTGCTTGGCCAGCCTGCCGCAATGCGGTACAACATCACATTCTTGAACACTTCTTGCCTTTTTCGTATTGGCTTTGATTGCCTGAGGGCTGTATTGTCGGTGCAACTTTACAAAGCCTCATACAAGGGCAATGCGGGCGATACACTGGGCCCGCACACTGCGGGGCAGCCTGAAAGCGATTGTGCTTCAGACCTTTTGAAGGAAATATCATGAGACCAGTCTTTAAGTCGCTTTTCGTCGTCGGCGCATTGGCCTGTGCCGGGATTGTCGCCTTTGCCCAACCCATGGGCATGGACGGTGGGCACCACCCCATGGTGGGCGCGCTTGGCCCGATGGGTTGTGAAGGCGGCCCCGGAATGCGTGGCCGCATGGACCCGGCAAAGATGGAGGCCTTTATCGCCAAGCGCGCGGCCGAAGTCAAAACCAAGCTCAAGATCACCCCCGCGCAAGAAGCCGCATGGACCGCCTTTACCGCCGCCATGAAGCCGCCTGCACCGCGCGCCGAGAACCGGCCTGACCCGGCTGAAATGGCCAAGTTGGCCCTGCCCGAGCGCCTGGAAAAAATGCGCAGCCTGCATACGCAACACGCCGCCGAAATGAACGCCGGCATGGACGCGCGCATCGCAGCCGTCAAGACGTTTTACGCCGTGCTCAGCCCGGAACAGCAAAAGGTGCTCGATGCCGAGCACAACCGCTTGGCTGCCCACCGCGAGCACCGGTGGGGTCACGGTGGCGCGCAGGAAAAGCCTGCGGCCAAATAGCGGCAGCTTTAAGCCAGCGTCTTTGCCAATTCTCCGCTGGCAATGAGGGCTTCGAGGTCGGTGGCACCACCGACCAGCGTGCCCTTCACAAACACCATGGGAAATGTGGGCCAGCCGGTCCACATCTTCAACGCATTGCGCCGCCGCCAGGTGTTGAAATAGTTTCCGTACTCCAGATAGCGGTAGGCCACAGCGGCCGCTTCGAGCGCTTTGCACGCACGCCTGGGCATGGGGTTGATACCCATCCCTACCACCACCACCGCATTGGCGGCAATGGCCGCTTGCACTTCGAGCACGATGTCCTGGTGCAGTGTGGCAACGCATTCGCGGATTGCAGGGTGAATTTTTAATTCGTCAAGAACGGGCCGTGGCATGAACTACTCCTGCAAATTTGATGGTCCATTATGCGCAGCAAGTGCGCGCACCCCAGTCCACAAGGACATTGTCACGTTACAGTAGAGGCATTGCTGCGCCAGAGTGAATTCAACTCTTCCCCCCCATGCTCCACGTTCCCGTCCACTTGCCTGCCGTGCGCACCATCAGCGTGGGCCACTCCTTGACCTGGTTGGTGCGCGGCTGGCGTGACATGCTGCGCGCGGGTTGGATCAGCTACGCCCATGGCGTGGCGCTTGCGCTTGGGGGCTTTGCCATTGCTGCAGTAGCCCACCAGCGTTTTTGGTTGCTGGCGGGTGCTCTCTCGGGTTTCATGGTGATCGCGCCGGTACTTGCCACCAGTTTGTACGCCTTGAGCCGCGCTCTGGAACGCAAGGAAATGGCTGATCTTGGCGTGGTGCTCAAGACCTGGTTGAACTGGCAAGACAGTCACATCAACAAATGGGGCAACGATTACTGGTGCATGTTCCAGTTTGGCATGCTGCTGGCCTTGGCGGCCACCGGCTGGGTACTTACCTCGGCAGCGTTGATCACCTTGCTGGCTCCGGCACCCATCGAAGGTCCCATGGACTTTGTGACCCATGTGGTGTTGGCCAAGAACGGCTGGCTGTTTGAACTGTGGCTGGCTGCGGGTGGTGTCATGGCAGCACCCATGTTTGCGTCCAGCGCCATTGCCATGCCGCTGCTGCTCGATCGCCGTGTCAGTCTCAAGCAGGCAGTCCTCACCAGTTGGCTAGCGGTACTGGCCAACCCGGTTGCCATGGGCCTGTGGGCTGCCGTTATCATGTTCCTGACCTTGTTGGGGCTGGGCACGTTTCTATTGGGACTGGTGGTTGTTATTCCCCTGCTGGGGCACGCCAGTTGGCACGCCTACCGCGATCTGGTGGACGCATCCTCACTGCTGCTGCGCGAGTCTGGTGTTACGGCGCAGAAAGAACGCTGATGTTTGGCTTTTCTGAGGAACAGATTGCCGGTTTTGGCCTCAGCTTTGGCGTGGGTGGCTTCATGCTCTACATGCTGTTCATCATCGGCCACTTGGCGTGGGAATCCAAGGCGGGAAAGTTTGGCACCTTTGTGCTTTTTTTAGGGCTTGCTTTTGGCATGGTCGGCTTTGTTGCCAAGTACTTTATCCAGTGGTATTTCGATAAGCAGCTTTGACTTAACCAAACGGCCGGATGCCAATCAGCAGGCCGTGGCCCCAGAAGGCGAAAACAAACCAGGCCACAGCGCCAATTCCTAATGTGATCCCTGTACGCATGGCCGAACCAGAGGGGTACTGCGTTTCTGCCAAACGATCACGTCGGCGCGAGGCAATAAAGTCGAATACTGCCCACACCAAGAACGCCCCAAACAAAAGCAGATGCGCCAGCATTGCGTTGGCCAGCAAGTGCGCCAATGCCCAAGTTTTGACTGCCAGCACCATCGGATGGTGCACACGCGCCTTGATGCCATTACCAGGAACGTACGCAGCTGCCAGCAACACAAACGCCAGCAAGGTCAGCAGCGAAGCTGCATGGCGCATTCCCGTGGGAACGTACCACAACGGAATCGGCGTATCACGCGCCATTCCAAAGCCCCAGACGATCAAACCCAGACCCAGCGCCGAGAGTAGCGAGTACACACCTTTGTATGTCATCTCGCCTAACTCCTCAATACGCTGTGCGCGCCAATCGTTGGCAACAATGCGCACCGAGTGCGTCCCTAAAAAAATAACTAAACCCAGTAACAAGTACGTCATTCAACCACCTTCAAAAAAACATCAAAACCACCAACCTCAGACATCCAATTTTTGAGCCTGTCAAGGCACAAGTCTGTGCATAGTTCTGGCACAAGATTCCACTTATCCACAACGCCAGGCGGATCCCGCTAGTTATCCTTTTTCCCGGTACACCAGAGAAGCACAGTCTTGCACAGTTATCAAAACCTCGTAGTGCCTTGATCTATAAGCCCTATTCTGACTTTTCCACAGAGTAGGGTGATCCTTATCTACTACTACTAGTCTTATATTAAGTAAAGGAAGAAGACAAAGAACAACCAAAAAAAGTTGAAAAAATCTCTGCGTTGTGTGACCGTTCAAAGCATCGGAAAATTTTCACAACGCGGTCTCTTTTGCCATGCAATGCCGTAGGATCAGCGCGTGGATCACTGCACGCCATCACGCCGATAGAAGAAGGACTTTTTTACGGTGCCGAGCAAGCCCTTCTCCCCAAAACTTTCTTCGAAAAATTCAGCATGATCCGTATGCAACTTCACCACACTGCAAGCCCTTGTTCCGTAGTTCGGCGTGACAATGAACGTTGCCGACAAGGCTTTCTCCAAAGCCAGGGAAACCCCGGTTTTTGGCAATTCGTCGTCTTCGGCTAGAGTTCTGTCGTAAAGCAGGCTTTGAAGTTGAGCGCTGTCATCCACCCCTTCATGAAGTCTTGCGGCAAATGCCTTGGTCAAGCGCGTCAGCTTGGGCCAGGGTGTGTAAAAGTTGGCGTTGGAAACAGCGCCGATACCCGGTTCCATGGCGATGATGATGCCATTGCGACTCTCCAGCCCCAACAAAGTTGTTCCATCAAACACCAGCAGATTGAACGGGTTGTAGTCGCTGCAGCGAGCAGCCAAACGCTGCAAATAGGTAAGCGCATCGCTGTCGTCGGTGAGAAAATTTGCGACCAACTCGCCGCGAGAGGCAACGTCGGTACGCATAGGCACCGAGCTACGGTAATTGGTGAGTCCAGCAAGTCGCCCACTGCGGCTTATTCCTAGCCAGGTGCCGTTGGCCTGACCATCTCTGCCAGCAAGCACTTGGCTGGTTGTGCTGGGGTCGTTCCACCAGTGCAAAGGTTCAGTTGCGCGGTTGTAAAACTCGTCGCGGTTTGATAGCAATAGGAGCGGTGTTGCACTTCCAGGTTGCCAGTTCCAGGCTATTAAACACATGCTGCTTGAGCGCGGTTGTATAGCGATAAGGTGCCGCTACGTAGCCTGCTATTGTGTGCGCCGCGTGCGAACCGCTGCTGCAAGTTCCTGCAACAAGGGAATGGTCTGCTCGATGCTGATGCAAGCATCAGTCACAGAGACACCGTATTCCAACGGTTTTCCGACTACGATGTTCTGACGCCCTTCGCGCAAATGGCTTTCCACCATAAGACCTGAAATACGTTTGTCGCCTGCAGCAATCTGACTTGCAACTTCAGTTCCAACCACGATCTGACGCTGGTGCTGCTTACTGCTGTTGGCGTGCGACACATCAATCATCACTTGCTCACGCAGACCTGCTTCGCGCAACAAGGCGCAGGCGGCATCCACATCACCTTTGGCGTAGTTGGGTTTCTTTCCACCACGAAGAATGACATGACAGTCATCGTTGCCGCGCGTTTCAAAAATGGCGGCTTGTCCCATCTTGGTCATTCCCATAAAAGCATGGGCTGAGCGCGCCGCTTGAATCGCATCGGTTGCGACTTTGATGCTTCCATCGGTCCCGTTCTTGAAGCCCACTGGACACGACAGGCCGCTGGCCAACTGGCGGTGGCTTTGGCTCTCAGTGGTACGGGCACCAATGGCACCCCAACTGACCAGATCGCTGATGAACTGCGGGCTTAACAGGTCCAAAAACTCCGTTCCTACGGGCATCCCCACGTCGAGCACATCAAGCAGCAAACGCCGCGCCATTTCCAACCCCTGGTTGATGGCAAAACTGTCGTCCAGGTGCGGGTCGTTGATGTAGCCTTTCCAACCGACGGTGGTGCGCGGCTTTTCAAAATAAACACGCATCACCAGTAATAAATCCTCTTGGAGCAGATCCGCTTGTAGCTTGAGTTGGCGCGCATACTCCATCGCTTGGTCGTGGTCGTGGATGGAGCAGGGTCCGACCACCACAATGAGTCGATCGTCCAGCCCATGCAGGACGCGTGAGATGGCAGTACGGCTTTGCTCTACCAGCGTTTGTGCTGCTTGCGGAGTTGGCAACTTCTCTTCGAGTAATGCAGGGGTTATCAGTGGACGCACCGCGCCGATGCGGGTGTCGTCAACGCGGGTGGTATCGTGCGTAGTCAACGCGGCGGTGGT
>CAIPBW010000534.1 GCA_903863395.1 uncultured beta proteobacterium | reverse complement strand
GGCCTCGCGATGACGGGGTGGGGAGTGGCCTCGCGATGACGAGGGGGCGCGATGACGACCGCGTGCGTCGTGAATTCCGCAAAGATCAATAGGATGAAAAAGCTGCGCGTCCTGCTGGCCGACGACCACGATGCATTTCGCGAGGCGATGTGCATGTTTTTGGACATGCAGCCCGACGTCGAGGTGGTGGCCCAGGTGGCCGATGGAGCCAGCGTATTGCGCGAGTTTGGCACCAGTGGTGCCGACGTGGTGTGCATGGACATCGAAATGCCGGGCTCAAGCGGCATCGACAGCACGCGCGCGCTGCTGGCCCAGTGGCCCAGCGCCCGGGTGGTGGGCCTCTCAGCCCACGCCGACGTGCAACGTGCCGCAGCCATGCTCAACGCCGGTGCGCTGGGCTATGTGCTCAAGGGCAGTCCCACAGCGCAGTTGCTCAACGCCATCCGCGCCGCCAGCCGCAACCAGCACTACCTGGATGCCGCGCTGGGAGTCAGCTCGGTGCACGACCTGCCCGCATGAGCGGCCGTCATTGCGAGGAGCGCAGCGACGCGGCAATCCATGCAGGCACAAAGACATGGATCGCCACGGCCTTCGGCCTCGCGAGGACGGGGGGGGGAGTGGCCTCGCGATGACGAAAGGCCGTCATTGCGAGGAGCGTAGCGACGCGGCAATCCATGCAGTCAGAAGTCATGGATCGCCACGGCCTTCGGCCTCGCGATGACGAGGGGGGAGGCGTGGCCTCGCGACGACGGGGAGGGCCGTGGCCTCGCGACGACGGGGAGGGCCGTGGCCTCGCGATGACGGGGGGGAGGCGCGGCCTCACGGTGGTGCCTTGATTTTTCGCATGACAGGCTCTGATTTATTCCTCCCTGGGTAGTGCATTGGCAGCGCTAAAGCCTTAGAGTCAGGGGCATAGACCATTACCAGAAAAGAGCGATTTGCCATGACGTCCGATGAACAAATAAAGAAGATTTTCGACAAGCTCTCCGCCCTGGAAAGCGAAGTCGCCTCCCTGCGCGAGGGCTACGTGGTGGTCAACAAGCGCTATATCCAGACGCTCGACTCGGTCAAGGGGCTCACCGCCAATGCGCTTGAGGCTTCCATGCGCTCGGCGGCAGCGGCAGAAAATTCGGCACTGGCGTGCAAGCATGCAACCGCAGCGGCGGTCGCGTCGGCGGCAGTGTCGGTTGTAGAAGCTACCTACGCTGCGGCCGAGGCGGCCGGGCTGGCCGCGCTGGCTGCGTCCGAGGCGGCCGCGGCCGCGTCCGCAGCAGCGGCAGCGGCAGCATCCGCATCGGCCATCCATGCCGAAGAGGCGGCGCTGCAGGCAGCTTCCCAGGCGGCGCAGGCCACCAACCGCGCCACCGCAGCGGCGGCGCAGGCGGCACAGATGGCCAACGATGCCGCAACGGCAGCGCGTACCCTCAAAAAGTGAAGCCCGGCCATGGACGTCGAAGACAAGCTTGCATCCTTGTCCAACGACGTCGGCAACTTGTACGAGCTTGCGCCCTTTGGTAGCCATTGTGTTGGTGAAGACGGCACCTATACCGAGGTCAACGCACTTGAGCTGGCCTGGCTGGGCTATAGCCGCGAGGAACTCATCGGCCTGAGAAGGCCGGTTGAATTTCTGACGCCATCCAGCCAGGAAAAATTCAACCAGCTTCTGGCGCACGTGGGTAGCCACGGCTTCGCCGATGTGGAGCTTGAACTGGTTGCCAAAGGCGGCAGCATCCGCCCGATTTCGATCAGCGCCATGCGCGCAACCGACTCGCGTGGCAAGCCCGTGCGTCCCTGGCGCACGGTGTCGTTTGACATGACCGCAGCCCATCGCTGGCGCGAGCGTCAGCGCATTGCGGCGATTGCGTTTGAGTCGCTCACCGGCATGTTCGTGACCGACAGCGAGGGCGTGATCCTGCAGGTCAACCAGGCATTTACCACGCTCACCGGCTATAGCGCCAGCGACGTGCAGGGCAAGACCACGCACATTCTGAGCTCGGGCCTGCACGATGCTGCCTTCTACCAGGCACTGTGGACCGCCCTCAAGACCACTGGCCAGTGGCAGGGTGAAATCCACAACCGGCGCAAGGACGGCAGCATTTATACCGAGTGGCTCAGCATTTCCGCACCCGGCTTTGGGCAAGCGTCTGCAACGCAATACGTGGCCAGCTTCTTTGACATTACCGCCAACAAGGCCTACCAGGCCGAAATCAGCCACATGGCGTATTTCGACCCGCTCACCGAGCTGCCCAACCGCCGCCTGCTGCACGACCGCCTGGGCCACGCGCTGGCCACTGCGTCACGCAGTCGGCTGCACGGCGCGGTGTTGTACATCGACCTGGACAATTTCAAAACCCTCAACGACTCGCACGGGCACGAAGCAGGCGACCAGTTGCTCAAGCAGGTGGCCAAGCGGCTGCGCGCGCTGGTGCGCGAGGGCGACAGTGTGGCGCGCCTTGGGGGCGACGAGTTTGTGGTGCTGCTCGACGGGCTGGCGGCCGATCCGGTGGAGTCGGCACAGCAGGCGCGCCAGATCGGCGACAAGATCCTGCACGCGCTGGCGCAGCCCTACCAGTTCAGCGACTTTGAATTTCTGTGCACCGCCAGCATCGGCATCAGCCTGTTTTGGGATTCTGTGCCCGAGTCCAGCGCCGACCTGCTGCAGCAGGCCGACCTGGCCATGTACCAGGCCAAGAAGGCCGGGCGCAACACGCTGCGCTTTTTTAACGCCGCCATGCAGCTGGCGGTAAGCGCACGCGTTTCCATGGAGCAGGACCTGCGCCATGCCTTGAAGCTTGCGCAGTTTCAGTTGCATTTTCAGCCCCAGGTCAACGCGGCGGGACAGATCGTAGGCGCAGAAGCATTGCTGCGCTGGCAGCACCCCACGCGTGGCGTAGTCGCACCGGCCGACTTCATTGCG
>CAIPBW010000533.1 GCA_903863395.1 uncultured beta proteobacterium | reverse complement strand
CCATCACCAGCGGCAGCACGGCCTGCACCGAATACACGTTCAGGAATGCAAAAAAGCCGATGACCCAGACAATGGCCCGCGACGCCTCCACGCCATTGCCCAGAAGAAACAGGCGCAGTACCTTGGTATCGGTGGCGTGCATGGGCTTGGCTTTGGCTGCGGCACCTCAGGGGCGGCGAAACGCCACTTCCTGGCGCGACCAATACTTCGATGCCAATTGATCCAGGCGCACTTCGCCGCCAGTGGACGGCGCGTGAACGAAGCGACCCTCGCCCACATAGATGCCGGCATGGGTGGCTGTGCTACCTTGGTAGAACAGCACCAGATCGCCGCTACGCGCCTCTGCCTTGGCCATAGCCTGCCCCCAATCGGCCAGCAGCGCCACGGTGCGTGGGGCCAGCACCGCCGCACGGCTGCGGTACACGTGCCCAATCAGTCCACTGCAGTCAAAGCCCGCGTCGGGCGAATTGCCGCCATGGCGATAAGGCGTGCCCACCAGGCTGATGGCGTACAAGGTGACATCGTTGGCCTGCTCCTGCGACAAGCGCGAAGGCAGTTCCTGGCGCACCGTGGCACACGCACCCAGCAGCAGCGCGATCAGCACACAGCACAACCGCAGCGCAGCCGCTATGCCCGAACCCGCCCACGCAAGGCTGGCTCGGGTCGGAACGCATGAATCCGGCATGGCGTGTGACAGGTTCAGGCCGATGCCTCTTTGCCAAAGAGCCCGATTGCCGCCGCACCCACCTTGCGGGTGTCGTAATAGGCGTAGCCCGCCACCCCGGCCGCACCCACCAGCGGCAGGAACCTGGCCAGCGCACGGCCCACGGCACGCTCAGAAATCCGCACGCCAATGCGCATGGCAAGAGCGCGCAAGGCGCGCAGGCTCAGGGGCCGGATCAAAAAACGCTCACCCGCGCGGTAGGCCACATCCCGAAACGTTTGCGCTGCCGAGTGTTTGAACAGGCACCACAGCATCTGCTCCTTGCTCAGCGTGGCCGTGCAACCATACACCGAGGCAATGTCGGCAACCAGTTGGCTTTGAATGCGCCACATCGCCACCAGATCGGGCAGCACCGTCAGCAAGCCCAGCGGGCCCGGCGCCAAAGCCGCCAATCCAGAAATCTTGGCCGTGGTTCGCGCTGCAGCCTCGGTGAGCGCTTGCGCACGCGCCTCGGGCGTGCCCGAAGGTGCCTCAGCGGAGGACGGAATCAGCGCCACCAAACCCAGCACGGCGCTCGCCACCCGGCCTGCGGCCCCGGTAGGGTCGGCCGCACTGGAGGCTTGCGCCTCATCGTCTGCGTCTGACGCGGCGGGTGTTGTCTGCTTGCGGGGCTTTCGTGCTTGCTTCATCGCATCCTTTGTTGCATGCCCCAATTTACCACCACGCTGGACGGCAGGTGCTACCAAACCTGCTTGGTGCGCTCCAGGCGGTCCAAGTCAAAGCCTTGGTTTTTAAGTCGCGCCAGCAGCGCTTCGTACGCAGCGGCGCTGACCGTGGGGGTGCGTGAAAGAATCCACAGGTACTCGCGCTTGGGCTCGCTCACCGCCACCAACTGGTAGTCCTCATCCAGGTCGATCACCCAATAGTCGCCCCACACAAACGGCAGCATCGATAGCCACACCGGCGCAAACCGGACCTGCAACTTGGGCGAAGTGGCAGCACCGATCTGGCGCGCCTGACCCACAGCTTCATCCACGGCGCCGTTGTCCTGCTGGCAGCGGTTGATGACCTGCAAGGTACCGTCGGTCTGCAGCCGGTATTCGGCCCGCGTCTGGGCGACGCACTTCTTCTGAAACCAGTTGGGGTACTTGGCGATTTCATACCAGGTGCCCATGTAGCGCTGCACGTCCAGCGCCGCAATGGTGCCCAGCGGTGCCGGGGCTGCAGACGCAGCGCCGGGAACCTGCGCCGCTGCCACTGACCAGACCATACAAGCCACGAGTGCAATAGCAAAGACACGAATTTTCATGATTGTTCTCCCAACACAAGCGCAATCTCCTCAGCATCCACCGACCGCGCCGCACCAAACCCGGCCACATGGCGGGCGCTTGCAATCTCAATTGCCACAAAACGGAAATCTCCCAACTCGGTCATGTGCTCCACGTCCGCAAACCGTTGCAGATACGCCGCCTTGCACGCCTGCCACTGCGCACTGCCGCGTTCAGGCACGCGGGCGCGACCCTGCAGGGTGACGCGCGGCAAGTCGTGCACCGCACGCTCGGGCGTCTCGGGGGCCATCACCAGCAGCGACACATCGGCTCGGGCCTGCAGGTTGCGCGTGTGCGCCGCCAGACCGCTGACGTGAATCGCCACACACCGCAAAGACCGCACCAGCGCAAACGGCACCATCGACACAAACGGCACACCATCGTCCTGCGTCGTCCCCAACGCCGCCACCCGCTGGTCTTGCAGCAAGGAACGCAGCGCACGCAAAAGTCGAGGTTCGTGGGTCATAAATTCTGGGGTGGCTAACGGTTCATCGTGAACATCATCAACGAATTGTCAGCACCATGGGGACAAATAAAAACGGGGCGCGAAGCCCCGTTTTTACTGATACTTGGCGGAGTGGACGGGACTCGAACCCGCGACCCCCGGCGTGACAGGCCGGTATTCTAACCAACTGAACTACCACTCCTGGTAGCGGTAACGTTCGCTCTTGCGAGCCAAGTAGCAAGCCCTTGCGGACCTGCGGTTACCTACTTGTGCCGATCACCTTGCGGTGGTATCTGGCGACCCCACGGGGATTCGAACCCCGGTACTCACCGTGAAAGGGTGATGTCCTAGGCCTCTAGACGATGGGGTCATAACCTTTGGACTGCTCCAGTTTCAGAAATTTTGGTGGAGGTAAGCGGGATCGAACCGCTGACCTCTTGCATGCCATGCAAGCGCTCTCCCAGCTGAGCTATACCCCCTCATCCCAAGAAAGCCAACAAGTCAGCATTCTCAATTTCCGAGCCTCAGATTATAGCGGCAATATTCAGGCGCCCTTGAGCCGGGCCAGCACTTTTTCTCGCGTGCACAGCTCCAGCACCGCGTCGAGCGACGGCGTCTGGGGCGTTCCCACCACCAGCACCCGCACCGGCATGGCCAGTTGCGGCATCTTCAGCGCGGCGGCAGTCAGCACTTCCTTGATGGCTGCGGCGATGCTCGCCTTGTCCCACGCGCAGGTCTGCAGCTTGTCTGCCAGCAGTTGCAGTGCGGGACGCACAGCGGGTGTGACGTGTTGTGCCAACACGTCGGCGCTGGCCACCACATCGCCATAAAAGCGCTCCACCCAATCGGCCAGCAGCAGCGTTGTGTCGCAGCGGTCCTTGAGCAGGTCGCACAGGCGTGCGAGCCGGTCATCGGCCACCACGCCGCGCTGCTGCAGGTGCGCCTGCACCAACGGGGCCAGGGCGTCACCGGCCATGGCCTTGAGATGCTGGGCGTTGACCCAACGCAGCTTGGCTTCATCAAACTGGGCGGCGCTGCGCCCGAGGTGGTCGAGGTTGAACCATTGCAGAAACTGGGCGCGGCTGAAGATTTCGTCGTCGCCGTGGCTCCAGCCCAGGCGCGCCAGGTAGTTCACCATGGCCTCGGGCAGGTAACCCTCGGCGGCGTACTGGGTGATGGGCTTGGCGCCGTTGCGCTTGCTCATCTTCTCGCCCTGCTCGTTGAGCACGGTGGGCAGGTGCGCGTACACCGGCGGCTCTTTGCCCAGTGCGCGAAAGATGTTGATCTGGCGCGGCGTATTGTTGACGTGGTCGTCACCGCGAATCACGTGGGTGATGTCCATGTCGATATCGTCCACCACCACGCAGAAGTTGTAGGTCGGGGTGCCATCGGGGCGGGCAATCACCAGGTCGTCGAGTTCGTCGTTGGCAATCTCGATGCGGCCCTTGACTTTGTCGTCCCACACCACCGAGCCGCCCAGCGGGTTCTTGAAGCGCAGCACCGGCTGCACGCCCTCGGGAACCGGGGGCAAGGTCTTGCCGGGCTCGGGGCGCCAGGTACCGTCGTAGCGCGGCTTGGCCTTGGCGGCCATCTGCGCTTCACGCAGCGCATCGAGTTCGGCCACGCTCATGTAGCACGGGTAGACCTGGCCGCTTTGCACCAGTTGCGCCAGCACCTCTTTGTAGCGCGGCATGCGCTGCATCTGGTAGTAGGGGCCTTCGTCGTAGTCCAGGCCCAGCCACGACATGCCTTCGATGATCACGTCCACGGCGGCCTGGGTGGAGCGGTCCAGGTCGGTGTCTTCAATGCGCAGGATGAAGTCGCCGCCGGTGGCGCGTGCAAAGGCCCAGGGATACAGGGCCGAACGGATATTGCCCAGGTGAATGAAGCCCGTGGGCGAAGGGGCAAAGCGGGTGCGTGTCTTGGTGGTCATTACAGGGTAGCGAGGCCACTGAGGCCGCGTGAGAAATCATTTTGAAGGTCTGCAACATGCTCCAGCCCGACCGCAACGCGGATCAGGCCCTGGCCAATGCCGGCCGCCTGGCGCTGCGCTTCGGTCAAGCGCCCTTGCGAGGTGCTGGCCGGATGCGCTGCCAGGGTCTTGGTGTCGCCCAGATTGGTCGAAAGCGATATCACCTGCATGGCGTCAAGCACATGGAAGGCGCGTGCGCGCGCCTGCTCCGGGCTGTCAGCCAGAACCTCGAACGACAACACCGCGCCGCCAATGCCGCTTTGCTGCGCCATTGCCAATCGATGTTGCGGGTGGCTGGGCAGGCCTGGGTAAAACACACGCTGCACGGCGGGGTGCTCTTGCAGCCACTGTGCCAGCGCCAAGGCGTGGGCAGACTGCGCCCGCATGCGGATGTCGAGCGTCTCCAGCCCCTTGAGCACCACCCAGGCGTTGAACGGCGCCAGGGTCATGCCCCCGGTCTTGAGCCAGGGCATAAATTTTTCGTTCACCAGTTCTTCGCTGGCGCACAACGCGCCCGCCATCACGCGGCCTTGGCCATCAAGGTACTTGGTGCCCGAATGCATGACGATGTCGGCCCCCAGCGACAGTGGCCGCTGCAACACCGGTGTGGCAAAGCAGTTGTCCACCGCCAGCAGCGCGCCTGCCTGGTGCGCCATGTCTGCCAGCGCCGCGATGTCGCACACCTCGGTCAAGGGGTTGGTTGGGGTCTCGGCAAACAGCAAGCGTGTGTTGCTGCGCAGCGCCGCCTTCCAGGCGCCCAGGTCGGTCTGCGACACAAAGCTGGCCTCCACACCAAAGCGCGCCAGGTCGGTGCCAATGAGCTTGATGGTCGAGCCAAACATCGACTGCGAACACACGATGTGGTCGCCCGACTTGAGCAGTGCCAGGCACATCATCAAAATGGCGGCCATGCCCGAGGAGGTGGAAATCGCCGCTTCACTGCCCTCCAGGGCCGCGAGCCGCTGCTCGAAGCTGGTGACCGTGGGGTTGCCGTAACGCCCATAAGTAAAGCCATCCTCGTCGCCCGAGAAACGCCGCGCCGCCACCTCTGCAGACGGCTGCACATAGCCGCTGGTAAGGTACAGGGCTTCAGAATTTTCGCCATACTGGCTGCGTGCCACCGCAGCGCGCACCGCCAGGGTGTCCGGGTGCAGCGCAAGCGGGTTTTGCTTCTGGCTCATTCTTATTCTCCGTGGTTGGGCAAGGCCAGGCGCGAGTTGTCTTCCATCGATTCATCAACATCCACGCGGTTGGCGTTGAGGCGCGCAATGTCGGCGGCGGTGATGTCGCCGGTGACGTACACGCCGTCAAAGCACGACGCGTCAAAGTCGTGAATGCGCGGGTTGAGTGAGCCGAT
>CAIPBW010000532.1 GCA_903863395.1 uncultured beta proteobacterium | reverse complement strand
TTGCTTGGAGAAAATGCCCGTACCCGAGACCTTTGCCATGATCGATCGCACCCTGTTCAACCCCGACCACGAAGCTTTCCGCGACAGTTTCCGCCGCTTTATCGAGAAGGAAATCGCACCGTTTCACGCCGCCTGGGAAGATCAGGGCTATGTGGACCGGGCGGTGTGGAACAAGGCCGGCGACAACGGCTTTTTGTGCATGAGCATGCCGCAGGCGTTTGGCGGGTCGGACGCCGACAAGCTGTTTTCGGTGATCCAGTTTGAGGAACTGGCGCGCGCCGGGGCCAGTGGCATTGGCTACAGCCTGCACAGCGAAATCGTCGCGCCCTACATCCTGCACTACGGCACCGACGAGCAGAAGGCGCGCTACCTGCCCCGGCTGGCCAGCGGCGAAATGATTGGTGCCATTGCCATGAGCGAGCCCGCGGCGGGGTCGGACCTGCAGGGCATCAAATCCACCGCCATCGAGCAGCCCGACGGCAGCTACCTGCTCAACGGCAGCAAGACCTTCATCACCAACGGCTGGCACGCGGACCTGGTGATTGTGGTGGCCAAGACCAACCCCTCCGCTGGTGCCAAGGGCACCAGTTTGTTGTTGGTGGAGCGCGGCATGGGCGGGTATTCGGTGGGCAAGCGGCTCAAGAAACTGGGCCTGAAGGCGCAGGATACGTCCGAGCTGTTTTTTGACAACGTGCGCCTGGGGCCCGAGCAACTGCTGGGTGGACGGGCGCACGAAAACCGGGGCTTTGTCTGCCTGATGGAGCAGTTGCCCTGGGAGCGGCTGCAGATTGCCGTCAGCGCCGTGGCCGGAGCCCAGGCGGCCATTGGCTGGACGGTGGACTACGTCAAAGAGCGCAAGGTGTTTGGTCAGCCGCTGGCAGCATTTCAGAACACACGCCACACCCTGGCCGAACTGCAGACCGAGGTGCAGGTGGCGCAGGTGTTTGTCGACAAATGCTGCGAACTGATCTGCAAAGACCAGCTCGACACCGCCACGGCCAGCATGGCCAAGTACTGGACCACCGACCTGCAATGCAAGGTGATGGACGAGTGCGTGCAACTCTTTGGCGGCTACGGCTATATGTGGGAGTACCCCATTACCCGGGGCTTTGCCGACGCGCGTGTGGCGCGCATCTACGGCGGCACCAACGAGATCATGAAAGAGGTCATCACCCGCTCGATGGGGCTGGGCGGCAAATAGCCCTCAGGCGTTGGCGCTGTCGGCCTCGGGCGGGGCGCTACGGACCAATTTTTTCCAGGCGTTTACGGCCTGATGGGTTTCCGAAAAATATTTGACGCCCACGATGGGCGTGGCACTCAGCGACGCAAAGCCCTGGCCACCCGCCCAGATCCTGCAGCTCTTGGGCAGGGCGTGGCGCAAGGCTTTCACGTAGGCGCGCGCCTGCTCGGGCTGTAGCACCACGCTGGCCGAGAGCGCAATCAGCGTAATGCCCCAATCCTCCACCGCCTGCAGCACGTCGTAAACCGGCGTCTGGGTGCCCAGGTTGAAGCACTCCGCCCCTTGCAACACCAGGGCGGCGTGTACCGTCAGCAGCCCCAGCGCGTGGCGCTCGCCCGGAGGCGTGGTCAAGAGCACGCGCTGTGCCGTAGCAGAGGGGTGGTAGCGCAGCAACTGTGCCTGCACGCAGGCTTGCACGGCCTCTGTGTAGCGGTGCTCGGCATGCACGCCCAGGCTGCCTGCTTCCCAGGCGTTGCCCACGGCGCGGTTGAAGGCGGGCAACCAGTATTCAACAAAATGCGCAAGACCTTCTTGCTGGACCAGGTTGCGGATGTAGTCGCGCACCGCGTTGGCGCTGCTGCCCGGGGCCAGGCAGTCCAGCAGCTTTTGCACTGTGTCGTCCGGGTGCGGTGCCTGTTGTGCCTGTGCCTGGGTGGTGCGCAACTCCTGCAACTGCTCCATCGACAACTGCACCAAGGTGCTCGGGCGCTGTCCGGGGCCCAACAACTGCTTGACCAGTTGCAGCTTTTGCAGGTCGTCCACCGTGTACAGGCGCTGGCCGCGTGGCCCGCGCGTAGGCACCGGAAAACCGTAGCGCAACTCCCACTTGCGCAGCACCTCGCGTGACAGACCGGTGGCTAGCTCAAGCTCGGCCTGGTTGATGGTTCCTGAATTCAAACGCATGCCGCACTCTAATCGAAAAACACTGTCCTGGACAAATAGGGTATATTCTGAATACCAAATTTTGGCTAAAAATACCAAAACCCCAACCATAAAGTGGCTGAGTCGGGCCTATGCAAGCACAAATTGAGAGTCCAGGCGCATCTACCGGGATCACCCAGATCCTGGTGGTGGACGACAACTCGCACACCCGGCGCTTGCTCAAACTGCAACTCGGTGGCAAGTACGACGTGCTCGAAGCCATCGACGGCGAGCAGGCCCTCAAATTGCTGGCGCAGCACCAACCCAAGGTCATTTTGCTCGACGTGATGCTGCCTGGCACGGTCAACGGCCTGCAGGTGCTCGACGCGGTCAAGCGCGATACCCAGCGGCGTGACACGCTGGTGGGCATGGTCACCGGGCGCAGCCAGTTGTTTGACTGTTCCGAAGCCAACCGGCTGGGTGCCGACGCCTATTTCATCAAACCCTTCAGCCCCAGCGCCGTGGGTGCATGGGTGGACAAGAAGCTGCTATGCAGCGCCTGAAAACCCCCGCCCTGCTGGTGACGGTGCTGGGCGCGCTCGCGGCCCTGCTGGTGGCTATGGGTCTCATGGGCCTGCACGGTATCGAGCAATCCAACCAGGCCCTGAAGACGGTGTACGAAGACCGCACCGTTGCCGTTGCGTTGCTGGCTGACGTACAACACCAATTGCTGCTCGGGCGTCTGGCAATCGACAGCAGCGTGCTCAACCCCACGCCCGAGGTGGTGAAGCAAAGCATTGCCGACCTGGAGTCCCACCTGGCCGCCCAGAACCGCGCCTGGGGCGCTTACCTGGAAACCTACCTCACGCCGCAAGAACAGACCTTGGTGAACCAGTTTTCCAAGGACCGCGAGCGCTACACGCAAGAAGGTTTGGCACCGGCCCTGGCCGCGCTGCGCGCGCGCAACACGGGTGAGGCGCACCGCTTGATCCTGGAGCGGCTGCGCCCGCTGGAGCAGCCGGTGCAAGCGGATCTGGAAGCACTGATGAAGTTGCAGGTCAACGTGGCAGGCGAGGAGTACACCAGCGCCGCAGATCGCTATGTGGCCGCGCGAACCCAGGCCATCATCGAAATCCTGGCCGGTGTACTGGTGGCCATTTTGGGCGCCTTTGCCTTGCGGCGCGCCAACCGCGAGGAAGTCGAAGCGGCCCAGGTGCGCAAGTCGCATGCGGAGGTGCTGGGGTTGCTGATTGAGCGCAACCAGTTCCAGCTGCGTCTGGAGCAGCAACAGGCGGCACTGGAGCAAAGCGAGTTGCGTTGGCGTTCGGCCATTGATGGTGCGGGCGATGGCGTCTGGGACCGCGATGTGACGACTGGTGTAGAGACCTATTCGCGGCGTTGGAAGGAGATGCTGGGTTACTCCGAGTTCGAGATTCTTCCGGATCACCAGGAATGGGAGAGCCGCATCCACCCCGACGACCGGGCCATGGTGCTCTCCAGCGACCGGGCTTACCTGGACGGTGTCGCAGCGCGCTACCACGTGGAATACCGGCTGCGCTGCAAGGACAACAGCTACAAGTGGATTTTGAGCCGGGGTGTGATTGTCAGCCGCGACGCCAGCGGTGCACCCGAGCGCGTGATCGGTACGCACGGGGACATCACCCAGCGCAAGCTGGTGGAAGAAGCACTGCGCGAAAGCAACGAGCGCCTGCGCGGGCTCTACGAACTCTCGCCGCTGGGCATTGCCTTGGCCGACATGAGCGGGCACTTCGTTGACTTCAATCCGGCTTTTCAGGCGATGTGTGGCTATGACGAGCAGGAACTCAAAGACCTGGACTACTGGAAGCTCACCCCTGCCAAGTACATCGACGACGAAGCGGCGCAAATGGAGAATCTCGCACGCACTGGCCGCTATGGACCGTATGAGAAGGAGTACATCCGCAAGGACGGCAGCCTGATCCCCTTGTCATTGAACGGAATGCAGATCATCGGGCGCGACGGCAAGCCCTATATCTGGTCCATCGCCGAAGACATCTCGCTGCGCAGGCAGCACGAGGCAGAGATCAGACAAAGTCTGGACACCTTGCGCCTGCGTGACGCGGCGCTGAGTCAGATTTCGCAGGGTGTCCTGATTTCGGACGGTAATCGGTTGATCACTTACGCCAATGACGAGTTTGTGCGTATTACCGGCTATGCGCGCGACGAAATCATCGGCAAACCATGCAGCATTCTGCAAGGGCCGGACACCGATCTGGAGACGGTGGTGCGCATGCGCACCGCGTTGAACAGCCAGCAAACCTTCCAGGGCGAAGTTCTCAACTACCGCAAGGATGGTTCGCCCTTCTGGAACGATCTCACCATGACGCCGGTGTTTGACGAGCGGGGAGGCCTGAGCCAGTTTATTGGCGTGCAGCGCGACATTACCGAGGCCAAGCTCAACCAAATCCTGCTGGTGGAGCAAGAGCGCAGGTTGCAACTGTTGATTAACAGCGTACCCGCGCTGATTGGTTACTGGGACAAGCAATTGAGCTGCCGCTACGGAAATAGGGTCTATGGCGAGTGGTTTGGCATTGATCCGGCAAAGATGATTGGCATGCACGCCCGAGACGTAGTCGGTGAGAAGCGCTATCAGGAAACCCTGCCCAGAGTCGAGGCAGCGCTGCGCGGTGAGCGCCAGAGATTTGAGGGTTTCCTCACGACCCGGCAGGGCCAGTTCCTGCAAACAATGGTGGAGTATGTGCCCGATCTGCAAGACGGGGTGGTGCGTGGCTTTTACGCCGTGGCGTTTGACGTGAGCGAGCTCAAAGCGGGGCAGCTTGCCATGCAGGCTGCCAAGGAAGTTGCCGAATCCGCCAACGTGGCCAAGAGCCAGTTCCTGGCCACCATGAGCCACGAGGTGCGAACCCCCATGAACGGCATTCTGGGCATGGCGCAGTTGCTGATGCTCGACGACATTGACGAAGAAGAGCGTGTGGACTACGCACGCACCATTCTCACCTCGGGCCAGACGCTGCTGCGCTTGCTCAACGACGTACTGGACCTGGCCAAGATCGAGTCCGGCAAGGTGGATCTTGAGTCGATTGAGATTTCACCGGTGCAGATCATGGCGCACGTGCAGGAGTTGTTCTCACAGGCCGCACAAGCCAAGGGCGTGCAGATCGTTAGCGGCTGGAGGGGGCCGGTGGCAAGCTACCTGGGCGACCCGCACCGCCTCACGCAAATGCTCTCCAACCTGGTGGGCAACGCGCTCAAGTTCACGCACCAGGGCAGCATACGCATTGAAGCGTCCGAAGTGGCTAGCAGCGGCAGTACATCAACGCTGGAGTTGTCGGTAGCAGATACCGGCATTGGCATCCCCGAGGACAAGATGGAAAGGCTGTTCCAGAATTTCTCGCAGGTGGACGCCTCCACCACACGCCAGTACGGTGGCACCGGCCTGGGCCTGTCGATTGTGCGCACGCTGGCGCAAGCCATGGGCGGCGAAGTGGGGGTGGAGAGCGAAGCGGGCAAGGGCTCGCGCTTTTGGTTTCGCATTCAGGCCGAGCGCCTGGCGGTGTACACGCCGTCGCCCGAGAAGCCGCTTACCGCGCAAAGCCTGGCACACGTGGTGCGCACGCCGCAGTCGGCGCGCGTGCTGGTGGTGGAAGACAACCCGGACAACCTGCGCCTGGTCGAAGTGCTGCTGGGGCGCCTGGGCCTGAACGTAAGCACCGCCGAGGACGGCCAGCAAGCGCTCGACCTGATCATGCAGGGCGACAAGGCGCAACTGGTTCTGATGGATTTGAATATGCCGGTGCTCGATGGCTACATGGCCACGCAGAAGATTCGGCAGTGGGAGCAGGACACTGGCCGGGCACGGCGCACCATTGTTGCGCTCACGGCCAACGCCTTTGAGCACGACCGATTGAGTTGCCTGGCGGTGGGCATGGACGAGGTGTTGACCAAGCCGGTGTCGTTTGACAAGCTCCAGGCCACGCTGGCGCACTGGTTGCCCGAGTTGGTGGACCCAGAGCGCGCCGAGAAGGCGCTCGACATCCAACGCGTGCAGGACTTGCTGCACGAGCTGTACCCGATGCTGGAGAACAACCAGGTCGATGCCATTGCGCGCTTCAAGGACTTGCAGGAAGCGGTGACGCATACGCGGCTGGAATTGCCCGTGGCCCAGGCGGGCGCGGCGCTGCAGAACTTTGAGTTTGAGGCGGCGCTGGCGCAGTTGCAAGGCATTGTGGTGGCATAGGCAGGGGCGGGTGCTGTGAATCCAACGCATGACCTGAAACACTATGCATTCTTGCGCCGCGTGCTGCTGGGGTTCGTGGCGGGTGCCAACCTGGTCTTTCTGGGCTTTGCGGCGTACTCGGTTTTTGACAGTTACCAAGACCATGAAGCACAGGCCCGCAGGCAGGTTCAGGGCATGGCGCAATCCCTGCAGCGCAATATTGATGATCTGGCCGACAAGATTCATCTGACCCTGCAAGCCACAGTAGATGAACTGCAGCATGAGCTCGGTGGCAAGGGGGTGGACGAAAAGTTCATGACATCCTACCTGCCACGCCTGCAGGGGCGCGTCCCTCAAATCGAAGCCATCCGCATTGCAGACGCGCGCGGCCTGGTGATCCTGGGGCAGGGTGTTGACAAGGCCCGTGGCATCACCTGGTCAGACCGCGATTATTTCATCCACCACATGACGCATGCGGACGATGCCATGCTTGTGACCAAGCCACGCCTTGGGCGCACGGCCAAGCAATATATCGTCAACTTTTCCATGCGCTACAACCACCCCGATGGCCGATTTGCCGGTGTGGTGTCCGCTCCCGTTTCGGTTGCCTATCTGCAGACGTTGACCAGCGCTTTTGACGTCGGTGCCAATGGCATGGTTTCGCTGCGCGATCAGGACTTGGGCCGGATTACAGGGGCACCGCTCCACGACGATCGGCCCGCAGAGCAGGTGGGCTCCAAAGTGATCTCGGACGCAACCCTGGCGGCGTTGACCTCGGGCCAGGCCAGCGTGGCCTACACGACCACCTCTGCGGCTGATGGCGTAACGGGTGCCATGTACGTGCAACGACTCAAGGAGGTTCCGTTTATCGTGACGGTGGGGCTGGCCCGCAAGGATTACCTGGCGAACTGGTACGAAGAGATCTACCGGATGCTGGTGCTGGTGCTGCTCTTTGGTTTGGCCTCGGTGTTGGCTTGGCGACGCTTGAACACCTTGCTGGATCAAGGCGATCAGTTGCAGACCAAGGTTGAGGAACATGAAGCGCGCTGGAAAGTTGCCATGGACCGCATCGGCGAGGGCTTTTGGGAATGGAATATGGCGACCGGCGAGATGCCACGCTCGCGCGCATTCGATGCGGCCTTGGGCTACAGTGAGCAGGAGTTACCCTTTACCGCAGACGCCTGGGTGCAACTGATTCATCCCGAGGACCTCGAAAGAAACACTACCTGTCTGCAGAACCATCTGGCGGGGGGTGACAAGTACGCGATCGAAATGCGCGTGCGCGCCAAAGACGGCAGCTACCGCTGGATAGCGTGCCGTGGCGCGGTGGTCGCGCGTGACGCCAAGGGTGCGCCCACGCGCATGAGTGGCATGCACACCGACATTACCGAGCGCCGACAACAGGAGGAGCAACTCAAGCTCTTGGCCAAGGTTGTTGCCGAGGCCAACGATATGGTGGTTATTACCGAGGCGGAGCCTAAAGACCCACCCGGGCCTCGCATCGTGTTTGTCAATGATGCGTTTGAACGCGTCACCGGCTTCAGCCGCGAAGAAGCGATTGGCAACACACCGCGCATGTTGCAGGGGCCCCAATCGGATCGTGCTGCGCTGGACCGTATTCGCAATGCGATGAAGAAGTGGCAGCCGGTACATGAAGAAGTGCTTAACTACACCAAGGACGGGCGCGAGTTCTGGAGTGATCTGCAAATTTACCCATTGGCAAATGCGTCCGGCTGGTACACCCACTGGATTGCGATCCAGCGCGACATTACCGAGGCCAAGCGCAACCAGATCTTGCTGGCCACCAAGGAGCGCGAACCCCAGTTGCTGATCGACAGCGTACCCGCCATGATTGGCTATTGGGACAACAACCTCATCAACCACTACGGCAATCAGGCCTATGGCGAGTGGTTTGCCATCGATTCGGCCACGATGCCGGGCATGCACATCAGGGACGTCATCGGTGAGGAGCGCTACGAGGCGAACCTCCCCTACATTGAGGCTGCCCTGCGCGGCCAGCGCCAGAGATTTGAGCGTGAAATCCCGACGCCCGACGGGCGCATGCGGTATGCCCAGGCCGAGTATGTGCCCGACGTGCAGGAGGGGGTGGTGCGCGGCTTTTACGCCGTGGTGTTTGACGTAAGCGAACTCAAGCAGACACAGTTGGAGCTGATGGCGGCCAGGGACGCAGCCCAAGCGGCCAGTGTTGCCAAGAGCCAGTTCCTGGCGACCATGAGCCACGAATTGCGAACCCCGCTCAACGGCATCATGGGCAATGCGCAGTTGCTGATGATGGACGATGTGCGGGAAGGAGACCGCGTGGATTACGCCCGCACGGTGCTCACCTCGGGTCAGACCTTGCTGGTGCTGATCAACGACATTCTGGACCTGGCAAAAATCGAGGCGGGCAAGCTCGAACTTGAATCGATCAAGGTCTCGCCGCTACAAATCATGGCCCATGCGCAGGAGCTGTTTTCGCAGGCGGCACACGCCAAGGGCTTGCAGATCAGCACCGATTGGCGGGGGCCGCGGGCGAGCTACCTGGGCGACTCGCACCGCCTCACGCAAATGCTCTCGAACCTGGTGAGCAACGCGGTCAAGTTCACGGCCCAGGGCCGCATCCGCATCGAAGGCGCTGAGGTGGATGCCCGCGGCAGCACAGCAACGCTCGAGTTCTCGGTGATCGACACCGGCATTGGCATTGCCCGCGACAAGTTCGACAAGCTGTTCCAGAGTTTCTCGCAGGTCGATTCCTCCACCACGCGCCAGTACGGTGGCACCGGGCTGGGGTTGTCGATTGTGCGCACACTGGCGCAACTGATGGGCGGCGAGGCAGGCGCGCAGAGCGAACTGGGTCATGGCTCGCGCTTTTGGTTTCGCATTCAGGCCGAGCGCGTGGCGGCCCAGCCCGCAACGCCCGAGGCGCTGCGCACGGCCCAACTTCAAGCGCGCGTGGTGCGCAGCGCACAGTCCGCGCGCGTGCTGCTGGTGGAAGACAACCCGGACCACCAGCGCCTCACCGGCGCACTGCTGGAGCGCCTGGGGCTGAACGTGGCCATGGCCGAGAACGGGCAGCAAGCGCTCGACCTGATTGCGCAGGGCGACAAGGCGCAGGTGATCCTGATGGACTTGAATATGCCGGTGCTGGACGGCTATGCGGCCACGCAGCAACTTCGCAAGTGGGAGCGGAACCACGGCGAAGCGCGGCGCACCATCGTGGCGCTCACCGCCAATGCCTTTGAGCACGACCGACGCAGTTGCCTGGCGGCGGGCATGGACGAGGTGCTGACCAAGCCGGTGTCGTTTGACCAGCTTCATGCCACGCTGGCGCGCTGGTTGCCTGAGTTGGTGGACTCGCTGCACGCAGAAAAGCTGCTCGATGCCAAGCGCGTGCGGGCTTTGCTGCAAGAGCTTTACCCGATGCTGGCGACCAACCAGGTCGACGCCATCGCCCGCTTCAAGGAGTTGCAGGACGCGGTGGCCGACACACCGCTGGCGTTGCCCGTGGCCCAGGCCGGCGAGGCGCTGCAAAACTTTGAGTTTGAGGCGGCGCTGGCGCAGTTGCAAAGCCTGGAGGTGCCATAGTGCGGCGGCACTTTTTCAGAACCGGTGCCTGAACCCCAGTGCAAAGAAGTCCTCACCGTTGGCACCATAGTTGTTGAGCTTGTCGTACACGGAACAACGGTGGTGCAGCCGCAGGAACAGTTCTTCCGATGGCTTGGCGGTCCTCGAAAAGGCCAGCTCGATGATCAGAAAACCAAGCGTCTGGCTCCCCTTGCCGCCGGGGCCACGTTCGAGCGGGCTCACACTGCTGGTGTACGAGACGCCCAGAGGGCCCAAGCGAAGATCGGTTTGCAGATATTCATTCCACGGAAAACTGCTCCAGCGCAGAACCGGTACGACCGCAATTTCGGTCAGCGCCGCCACACCGGACTGCTGGCCAATCATGCCGTCGAGTTCCAGCGACAAGGGCAGATGGGCGGCGCGCCAAAGGGTCTTGCTGGCAGTGAGCGCAACCAGGTATTGATCCTGGTAACTCGCCCGTCCCTGCGTCCAGCCAGCGGGCTCGGTGTCGTAGTACTGCCCGGCATAGACCCCAACGCCCCAGTCAAACTCCTCAGACGCTGCGCCAACCGGCAGCAACAGCACCGCAAGGGAAAGTATGCGCAGCCGTTGCACAACGCGCAGCACAAGTCGCCTTAGGGTTCGCATTTGATCGTCACCTCCAAGCGTGGCTCGTCATGTCGACGAGGATGAAGTCATGGATCGCCACGG
>CAIPBW010000531.1 GCA_903863395.1 uncultured beta proteobacterium | reverse complement strand
ACCCCCAGGCCGGCCACCAGGTCCACCACCTCTTCGTCGGTGGCCATGGTGGGCTGGCCGCCAGTCATGGCAACGATGCTGTTGTCCAGAATGAAGACCTTGATGTTGGCGTTTTCACGCGCGGCGTCGAGCAGCGGTGCCATACCCGAATGGGTAAAGGTGCCGTCGCCAATCACGCACAGGCTCGGGGTCATGCCCGCGTGCGCCGCGCCAATGGCCATGCCAATGGACGAGCCCATGCACAGGCACGAGTGGATCGCTTGGTGCGGCTCCAGGTAGCCCAGAGAGTAGCAGCCAATGTCGCCCATCACGCGCACGCCCGCGCCAAGTTCGGCAATCACTTCCTTGATGGCGATGTAGGCGTCGCTATGCGGGCATTTGTCGCACAGGCGCGGCGGGCGGCCCACCAGCACATCGGACAGACCGGCGAGCTGCAGCGCGGGCTGCACTGGCAGGCCAAAACACGGGCGGATGGCGTCCTGGCTGAGTTCGCCCATGCGCGGCAGGTCGCCGGTGAGCTTGCCGCGAATACGGCGCTCAGTCATCAGGCCCAGGGCACTCACATAGCGCTCGATAAACGGATAGCCTTCTTCAACCACCAGCACGTCGCTGGAGGCGTCGAGCAACTGGCGGATTTTCTTGACCGGCAGCGGATAGGTGGCAATACGCAACACGTTGTAGTTGCCCATGGTGTCGCCAAGCGCTTCGTTCAGGTAGTTCCACGCCAGACCGCTGACCAGAATGCCGGTCTTGCCCTGGCCGTTGAGGGTCAGGGCGTTGACCGGATGCGCCTCGCTATAGGCTTGCAGTGGGCCTTGCTTGTCGATCAGTTGCGCGTAGGCGCGCCGGGCGTTGACCGGAATCAGGGTAAAGCGCGCCGCCTCTTCCACGTACTGGGGCACATTGGGTGCGCGTGACGGCGCGAGTTTGACCTGGGCGCGGCTGTGCGCCAGGCGCGTGACCAGGCGCAGCAGCACCGGCACCTTGAGCCGCTCGGAAAGCTCAAACGCCTCGCGCGTGAAGTCGTAGCACTGTTGCTGGTTGGCCGGCTCCAGGCAGGGCACCATGGCAAAGTCGGCAAAGTAGCGCGAGTCCTGCTCGTTTTGCGAGCTGTGCATGGAGGGGTCGTCGGCCACCACGATCACCAATCCGCCGTGCACGCCCGAGATGGCAACGTTCATGAAGGGGTCGGCCGCCACGTTCAGGCCCACGTGCTTCATGGCCACCAAGGCGCGGCAACCGGCGTAGGACACGCCCACGCCTTCTTCGAGCGCGACTTTTTCGTTGGTGGACCAGAAGCCGCGAATCGGCAGTTTGTGGCGGCGGGCGTGGTCTTCGATGGACTGGTAGATCTCGGTCGAGGGCGTGCCCGGATAGGCGTAGGCCGCCGTGATACCGGCATCAATGGCACCGCGGGCGACGGCTTCGTCACCCAGCAAAATCAGGTCAGACATGTGGCTCCAAGGCTGTTGGAAAGGGTTGGGGCGGGGCCTGGCGGGCCAAGCGGCCCTATGTTAAACCGGGTCACGACTCTTTTTGAGGGCAATTTTCGGCAGGACTCAGGATTTTGCGGCTCTATTCTTTTTGCTTGGTGCGCCCATTTTTTGTGTTCGTTGCCTGGTTGTGGGCAGAGAGTGGGGCGTTTCTTCGAATTCTCATGGCGATAGCAATCACTATTGCCAGCAAAAGGATGCCCGCCCCAGTCATTGCGCTCATGGTGCGCTCGCGAAAAAAATGCATCCCATTGTCATAGCTGAGTTGTGCTTTCGCGTCGCGCGAGGCATGCAAAGGAAAGTTCCACGGAAATCACTGTTTTCAACATTCTCCAAATCATAAGTAGACAACAGACCGGTATAGTCATCGTTCTGTGACGCCCTCCCCCACTTGACTTGACTGTCGCGCTTCGATATCGCGACGATGGCGAGGCACTATAGCTTTGGAATAGACGAGCGACTCTTTTCAGACCATCCGCTTGCAGGTCAATTGTTGCAAGTAATCCTGCTCTGTCCCAAGCACTACTTGGTAGTAAGTCAGTTCGGCCGGCTTGATGACATCCGCAATCTTGCCACTGGGTTTGTAGACAATCGTCGAGGTGTTCGCAAATCGCCCTCGCCTGCAATCAATCCGCCAAAGAATGTCGACACGGCTTGGAACCCGCTCAGCATT
>CAIPBW010000530.1 GCA_903863395.1 uncultured beta proteobacterium | reverse complement strand
TCGGCAGGGTTCTTGTTTTAGCTGTTTGCCAGCAGCAGGCTGGCACCCACATGCGGGCGTCCATTTGTTGGACTTAGCTTCGGCGCACCCGCAACAGTTCGTCCAGGATCAGGCAGGTGGCGCCTACGGTGATGGCGCTGTTACCAGCAGTCTGGGCTCGTGCCAGCGTGGGCTCCTAGCCGCGGCCTGGCGCGAGAGCCTGTTCCAGACCGGCTGCTGCGATCTTGGCGCCATGCAGGCGCAGCGCTGCGACCAGTTCCGCTTGGGTGTAGGGAGGGTTCCTGAGGTCGTCGAGCGATTTGGTGATTGCACCGATAGTTCGATCTGGCGAGGCAGTGAACAACCGATCCAAAAACACCCCTGCCTTGACTACCTCAACGCCTAGCTTGCGCGCGTCAGCGCTGGCCAGATGTTTGGTGTTGTCAGAAACAACTATCACCTTGTTCCGTGTGCTTTTGTCTTCAAGCCCGTTAACCATGACCAATGCAGCAGCGATCAGATGCCGGTCGCTCTGATGCACGCGTGCCGGAACCCGGGACATGATGGCAGCGTTGTCGTAACCGGTTATCAGGTGTGCATTTTGGGTGGCACGTTGAAACGCCTTGAGCCGCCTTGCACCTGACCTGGATGCGTCGGGGTGGACGTGTGGCCAGTTGCGCAAAAATTCGCTTTCTACGTCGGCCGTCCAGTAAATGAAGTAGAGGCCTTCGAGCATCAGGTCAAATAGCACGTCTGACAGCCGCGACGGCAGTAGTACGCAAGCGTCCACGATGACCAGAGTTTCGCCGCCGGGCGAGTGTGGATGGTCGACCATCAGAGACCGTTACCGATTCTTTGCCAGCGCCTTGACACGGCGCATCACGTCCGCTTCTGTGGCCTTGTAGGCCCCGGACTTCTGCCCTTCGGCGCGCACGGTGGCGGCCTTGGTTGCAACCTGGTGCTGGCTTTTCCACTCCAACACGGCACTGCGCGAAATTCTGCGATGCCCTCCCGCAGAAACCGTGGCGCCTGTGAGCTTGTTTTGATCGATCAGCATGGCGACATACGGGCGGCTATAGCCCAGCAATTGGGCTGCCTGCGCGGTGCTGATGAAGTCGTGGCGCACGGTGCCTGATGTGGGTACCTCGATGCCGTTGGCCTGACTTTCAATATCAACTAGGTGGCGTATCAACTGCAAGCGGGCGCTACGGCCTTTTGGGGTGCTGGCCTCCAGTACCTGATGCAACGCTTGGACCACCTGCGCCGACATGACCCCCGTCATCGACCCGATGGCATCCGCCAGCGGTGCAAACGGATCGGTGCGCTGTGCAGGTGCCTTATCCAGTGTGGTAGCGCCAGCCATGAAATCCTCCAGAGGTTGATTCGACTCTTGGCGCAGTATAAAACGAAAATAACGGAAAAGTCGAAATCACGGGACTTTGGCTCAGCTCCTGCGCACCCGCAGCAGTTCGTCCAGGATCAGGCAGGTGGCGCCTACGGTGATGGCGCTGTCGGCTACGTTGAAGGCGGGGAAGTAGCCGCCGTGGAACAGGGGTGCGAGCCAGCTCCAGTGGAAGTGCAGAAAGTCCACCACGTAGCCGTACAG
>CAIPBW010000529.1 GCA_903863395.1 uncultured beta proteobacterium | reverse complement strand
TTCATGCCTACATGGATTGCCGCGCTTCGCTCGCAATGACAGCCAAAGGACATGGACTGCCACGTCGCTTCGCTCCTCGCAATGACAGCCTTTAGTCATCGCGAGGCCGAAGGCCGTGGCGATCCATGACTTCATGCCTGCATGGATTGCCGCGCTTCGCTCGCAATGACAGCCAAAGGGCATGGATTGCTTCACTTCGTTCGCAATGACGGGAATGGTTCATCGCGAGACTGCCAGGGCTCGCAAAGACGATTGGGATTATCAATTGTCTGCCAGGGTGTCGGCAATGCGCTGGGCGCAGGACTGGGCTTGCTGTGCGTCGCGCGCCTCTACCATCACGCGCACCAGGGGCTCGGTTCCGCTGGCGCGGATCAGCACGCGTCCGTGGTTGCCCAACTCGGCTTGCACTGCCTCGGTTGCCGCTTGCATGCGCGTGTTGGCCTTCCAGTCCTGACCGGGCTGCAAGCGCACATTGATCAGGGTTTGCGGAAACAGCACCACGGCGCTGAGCAGTTCGGCCAAGGTCTTGCCGCTGCGCACACAGGCTTGCAGCACTTGCAGGGCAGAGATCAGGCCGTCACCCGTGGTGTGCTTGTCCAACGCAAGCAGATGGCCCGAGCCCTCGCCGCCCAGGATCCAGTGGCGTTTTTCCATTTCTTCGAGCACATAGCGGTCGCCTACCTGGGCGCGCACCAGGGGCACGCCGCGTGCCTGCAGCGCCACCTCGACTGCCATATTGGTCATCAGCGTGCCCACCACGCCGGCCACGTGCTCGTCGCGCCCAAGCCGGTCGTCGGCCATGAGGTAGAGCAGTTCGTCGCCGTTGTACAAGCGCCCCTGCCCATCAACCAGTTGCAGCCGGTCGGCGTCGCCATCAAGAGCCACACCAAAATCCGCACTGTGGTCAATAACCGCTTGCACCAGCGCCTGCGGATGGGTTGCGCCCACGTCTTTGTTGATGTTGAGCCCGTCGGGCGTGCAGCCGATGGAAAAGACCTCGGCACCGAGTTCGTGAAAGACCTTGGGCGCAATATGGTAGGCCGCGCCGTGGGCTGCATCGACCACGATCTTGAGCGACCTGAGCGTGAGGTCATTGGCAAACGTGCTCTTGCAAAACTCGATGTAGCGTCCGGCTGCGTCGTCCAGACGCCGCGCCTTGCCCAGGTTGACCGAGTCGGCCCACACCGGCGGCTGCTCCAGCGCAGCTTCAACTTCACGCTCCCACGCGTCCGAGAGCTTGGTGCCCTGGGCGCTGAAGAACTTGATGCCGTTGTCGGCAAACGGGTTGTGGCTGGCACTGATCACCACGCCCAGCGACGCGCGCTGTGCCCGCGTCAGGTAGGCTACACCGGGTGTGGGCAAGGGGCCCAGCAGCACCACATCCACCCCGGCGGAATTGAAGCCGCTCTCCAGCGCACTCTCCAACATATAGCCCGAGATGCGCGTGTCTTTGCCAATCAGCACCGTGGGGCGCGCCTCGGTCTGCTTGAGCACTCGGCCCACGGCGTGCGCCAGGCGCAGAACAAAGTCCGGCGTGATGGGGGCTTGCCCCACCGTGCCACGGATACCATCGGTTCCAAAGTATTTGCGTGTCATCGTTTTATCCCATCCCACTGTGTTGTTTGATTCATGTTGAAGCCCCGGCTTACGCCTGCATCGCTGCGAGCACGGCGAGCGCCTGCACGGTTTGTTTGACGTCGTGCACGCGCACGATGCGTGCGCCGCGCTCTACCGCCAGCACGGCCGCAGCTACGCTTGGCACCATGCGATCGAGCATGTCCAGCGATGCCGCTGCTGCCAGCGAGCGCTGTGTCACTGCGGCCAGCGACGATTTGCGCGACCAGCCCACCAGTAGCGGATAACCCAGCGCGAGCAACTCGCTCTGGCGCGCCAGCAATGAAAAATTCTGCGCCACGGTCTTGCCAAAGCCGATTCCCGGATCGATGCAAATACGCGCTGCATCAACGCCAACGCTGCGCAAGCCCTGCGCCTGCGCCTGCAAAAATGCCAGCACCTGGGGCAACACGTCACCGTCCATGGGCGAGACCTGCATGGTGGCTGGCTCGCCGTGCATGTGCATCAGGCACACGCCGCAACTGCCATGGCGCGCCACCACGTCGCGCCCGGTGAGTCCCCCCGGGGTGTCGCTCCAGCGCAGGGCCCAGACGTCGTTGACGATGTCGGCCCCGGCATCGAGCGCAGCCTGCATGACCTGCGGCTTGTAGGTGTCCACCGACACTGGCACCCCCAGCGTGACCGCGTGGCGCAGCACCGGCAGCACGCGCTGCAGTTCTTCGCTCAGCGGCAAGGGCGCAGCACCGGGCCGTGTGGATTCGCCACCAATGTCGAGAATGGTGGCACCGTCGTTGAGCAGTTGCTCGCAGTGCGCCAGGGCTGCGTCGCGCGAGGCACAGGCCCCGCCGTCGGAAAAAGAATCCGGCGTGACGTTTACGATACCCATCACCTGGGGGCTTCGCAGATCAACAAGAAAGCGGCTGGTTTGCCAGTGCATAGGTTCGGTTGTTCAAAGCAAAACGGGGCACCAGGCCCCGTGTAGTGCAGTCTTGCGCGCTCAGGCCACAGTAGGCGCAGCGGGCGTAACTGGCGCCTCGCCCGCGCCATTGCTGCCGCCACCACCCGAGCTTGGCGTGCGCGGCGTCCAGTCCTTGGGCGGGCGTGGTTCCTTGCCGGCCATGATGTCGTCGAGCTGGTCGCTGTCAATCGTCTCCCACTCCAGCAGTGCCTTGGCCATGGCGTGCATCTTGTCCTGGTTGTCTTCAATCAGCTTGCGTGCCTGGGAATACTGCAAGTCGATGATGCGGCGCACTTCGGCGTCGACCTTTTGCATGGTCTGCTCGCTCATATTGGTGGTCTTGGTGACCGAGCGGCCCAGAAATACCTCGCCCTCGTTTTCGGCGTACACCATTGGGCCCAACGCATCGGTCATGCCGTAGCGGGTGACCATGTCGCGCGCGATATGGGTGGCGCGCTCGAAATCGTTGCTGGCACCGGTGGTCATCTGTTTCATGAACACTTCTTCGGCAATTCGCCCGCCAAACAGCATGCTGATCTGGTTGAGCATGTATTCGCTGTCGTAGCTGTAGCGGTCTTGTGCGGGCAGGCTCATGGTCACGCCCAATGCACGGCCACGCGGGATGATGGTGACCTTGTGCACCGGATCGCACTTGGGCAGCAACTTGCCAATCAGGGCGTGGCCAGACTCGTGGTAGGCCGTGTTGCGGCGCTCTTCCTCGGGCATGACCATGCTCTTGCGCTCGGGGCCCATCAGGATCTTGTCCTTGGCCTTCTCGAAGTCCTGCATTTCGACCACGCGTGCACTGCGCCGCGCTGCCATCAGCGCCGCCTCGTTGCACAGGTTGGCCAGATCGGCACCACTCATGCCGGGCGTGCCGCGTGCAATCACGCTGGGGCTGACGTCCTGGCCCAGCGGCACCTTGCGCATGTGGACGTTGAGAATCTGCTCACGGCCCCGGATGTCGGGCAGCGTCACATACACCTGGCGGTCAAAGCGGCCGGGGCGTAGCAAGGCGGCGTCCAGAATGTCGGGGCGGTTGGTGGCAGCCACCACGATCACGCCGACGTTGGTTTCAAAACCGTCCATCTCGACCAGCATCTGGTTGAGGGTTTGTTCGCGCTCGTCGTTACCGCCGCCCAAACCGGCACCACGCTGGCGGCCGACGGCGTCAATTTCATCGATGAAGATGATGCAGGGCGCGTTTTTCTTGGCGTTTTCGAACATGTCGCGCACGCGCGATGCGCCTACGCCGACAAACATTTCGACAAAGTCCGAACCCGAGATGCTGAAGAACGGCACCTTGGCTTCGCCCGCAATCGACTTGGCCAGCAGGGTCTTGCCGGTGCCCGGAGGCCCGACCAGCAGCAGCCCGCGCGGAATGCGGCCACCGAGCTTTTGGAACTTGCTGGGGTCTTTGAGGAAGTCCACTACTTCCTTGACCTCTTCCTTGGCCTCGTCGCAACCGGCCACATCGGCAAAGGTCACGGTGTTGGTGTTTTCGTCGAGCAATCGCGCCTTGCTCTTGCCAAAGCTGAAGGCACCGCCCTTGCCGCCGCCTTGCATCTGGCGCATGAAATAAATCCACACGCCAATCAGCAGCAGCATCGGGCCCCAGCTCACCAGCAGGGTCATGAGCAGCGAGCCTTCTTCGCGCGGCTTGACATCGAACTTGACGCCATTGCTGATGAGGTCGCCCACCAGCCCGCGGTCGAGGTAGGTGGCGGTGGTGCGGATTTTGCGGTCGTCGGTGGTGACGGCCAGAATTTCGGTACCGCCCTGCCCTTCCTGGATGACGGCGCTCTTGATGTGCTTGTTGCGCACTTCCTCAAGAAAGTCGGAGTAGCCGAGCATGTTGGATCCGGTCGTGCCACGCGAATCAAATTGCTTGAACACGGTGAACAGCACCAGGCCGATCACCAACCAGACTGCAATTTTTGAAAACCACTGATTATTCAAGCGAAGCTCCAAATAGGGGCGCAATGAGAGAGACTCGGATTAACTGGGCACCATTTTAGGCGTTTCAAGGGAAAACCTTGCTTATTTCGTGCTATTTGAGCCCCAGCCCCACCAGAAATGTCTCGGAAGAGCGATCCCGCGACGCTTTGGGCTTGTAGGGCTTGACGGTCTGGAACGCCGCCTTGAAGTGCCGCACCACGGCGTCGTAGCTGCCGCCGTGGAACACTTTGGCCACCAGCGCGCCCTGGGGCTTCATGTGGTTTTGGGCAAATTCAATCGCCAGTTCCACCAGATTTTCGACCCGGGCAGCGTCGGCCGAAGCAATGCCCGAGAGGTTGGGTGCCATGTCTGACACCACGATGTCGGCCTGCTGCCCCTGCAGGGCGTGCTCCAGTTGCGTGAGCACCTGGGCTTCGCGAAAATCGCCCTGGATAAAGCTTACCCCCTCAATCGGCTCCATTGGCAACAAGTCCAGTCCAATGATGCTGCCGTTAAGGTCGCCCACCGCAGCGCCGGAAGGCGACAGGCGTCGGCGCACATACTGGCTCCAGGCACCCGGGGTGCAGCCCAGGTCCACCACCAGGTAGCCCGGCTTGATCAGACCGAACACTTCGTCGATTTCCTTGAGCTTGTACGCCGCCCGCGCCCGATAGCCCTCGCGGGTGGCGAGTTTGACGTAGGGGTCGTTGATGTGGTCGTGCAACCAGGCCTTGTTGACCTTCTTGCCCTTGTTGGGAGTTTTCATTCCAACCGATAATAGCGCCATGCCCCAAATCCAGCTCACTCCCGCGCAACGCAAAGTTCACCGTGCCGAGGCACACCACCTCGACCCGGTCGTCATGGTCGGTGGCGACGGACTCACGGCCGCCGTAAAAAAGGAAGCCGACGCCGCGCTCAACGCCCATGGCCTGATCAAGATCCGCGTGTTCTCAGACGACCGCACGGCCCGCGAAGCGATGTTCCTGACACTGGCCGATGAACTGAGCGCCGCGCCCATTCAGCACATCGGCAAACTGCTGGTGCTGTGGCGGCCCAAGGCCGAAAAGGAACGCCCGGTTGACGAAGACCGCATGCCCGGCCCGCGCGACGTGAAAGTGCTCAAGTACAGCAAGCGCGCCGGTCAGCGCCCCGAGGTCAAAACCCTGCGCGTGCTGGGCAACCAGCGCCTCACCGCCGGCGGCAATGTACGCCGTGCCAAGCCCAAGCCCAAGGTCAGCCTGAAAAAGCGCAGCCAGACCTGAACGGCTCCAGACTCTTGCCATGCCGACCCGTCATGGGGCCAATCCTTCACGCTACTGCGCTATTCCTTCGCGTCATTGCGAGCGAAGCGTGGCAATCCATGACTTCCGCAATGCATGGACTGCCGCGTCGCTTCGCTCCTCGCAGTGACGAAACCACGGTTCATGGACCCTATGCAGTTTCGGCCACCCAAAACAGGGGGCTCGCAATGCCGTTCAGAGCAGCGTTGCCTGGCTGGCGTTGCTGCTTGCGTCGCGCCCTGCCAGGCGTAGTAGCAGACCTACCAGGTCATTGAGGTTGAACGGCTTGCCGATGTGGTCGTTCATGCCAGCAGCCAGGCAATCTTGGCGGTCGGTGGGCATTGCATTGGCGGTCATGGCGACGATGGGCAGGTCTTTGAATCCGAGTTCCTGGCGAATGGCGCGGGTTGCTGCAAAGCCATCCATCACCGGCATCTGCACGTCCATCAAAACTACGTCGTATTGCGGCGACGCGGCCGCCACCGCCTCCACACCCAACTGCCCGTTGCCTGCCAGGGACACCAATGCCCCTTGGGCACCGAGCAAGCCTTCGGCAATGTGCTGGTTGATCAGGTTGTCTTCCACCACCAGGACGCGCATACCGCTCAAGCGTCGTATCTTTTGCACCGCACCCGTGCTGCGCTTGCCGCGCGCCAGGGACACCTCGGCTGCCAGCACGGCGTCGGCAAGCATGGCTGAGGTAAAGGGCTTGACCAGAAAGCCGTCCACCAGCGCCTGCTCCTGCGGGTTGCGGGTCGAGGGAGCATCCCCGTTGTGGGCGGCAACCATCACCGTCATGAAGCGCCCCGCCGCGGGTTTGGCCTGGCCCTCGCGCAGGCGCGCCGCCACGGCCCACGCGTCCAGCCCTGGCAGGGTGGTATCCAGAAACACGACGTCGTAAGCGGGCAAGCCAGCGCGCGCACGCTGGGCCAAGCTCTGCAGCGCCTGCTCGCCATCGGCGGCGGTCTCTACCGTCCATCCCCAGGCACGCACCATTTGCGCCGTAAGG
>CAIPBW010000528.1 GCA_903863395.1 uncultured beta proteobacterium | reverse complement strand
GCTTGCGCCTACGGCGGCGCGGTGCTTCTTGACGTGCTGTACGGCGTAGCGGATCTGCATCGGGCTGGTGTGGGTGCGCAGCAAATTGGGCGCGTTGTGCGGGCCGCCTTCCACATAGAAGGTGTCGTGCATCGAGCGCGCGGGGTGGTCCTCGGGGGTGTTCAACGCGGTGAAGTTGAACCAGTCGGACTCGATCTCGGGGCCTTGTGCAACGTCAAAGCCCATGGAGCCAAAAATGGCCTCGATGCGCTCCAGTGTCAGCGACACCGGGTGCAAGCCGCCTGCGCCACGCTGGCGTCCGGGCAGGGTTACGTCCAGCGCCTCGGCCTGCAACTGCGCCTGCAGTTCGGCGTCGGCCAGAGCCTGGCGGCGTGCGTTGAGCGCTGCTTCAATGGCCTGCTTGGACAGATTGATGGCCGCGCCACGCGACTTCTTTTCTTCCACAGGCAGGGTGGCCAAGCCCTTCATCAGCTCGGTGATGCGCCCGGCCTTGCCCAGAAACTGCGCCTTGGCATTTTCCAGGTCAGCAGGCGCTGCGGCTTGCGCAAAGGCTGCACTGGCGGCAGCGACGATGGCGTCCAAATCGTTCATAAATATCCCGCAAATCTCATGTCTCGATGAAAAAGGGCTAGTGCTCTTTCAAGCGCTAGCCCTTGTTTCTGGTGCGCAAAAACGCTATGGGTTAAACAGCGTTCGAGGCAAACTCAAGCTGCCAGCTTGGCCTTGACTTGCTCCACGATTCCGGCAAAAGCTGCCATGTCATGCACAGCAATATCGGATAGAACCTTGCGGTCGATCTCGATGTTGGCCTTCTTCAAACCGTTGGCAAATTGGCTGTAGGTCAGGCCGCACTGACGTGCTGCGGCGTTGATACGGGCAATCCACAACTGGCGGAACACGCGCTTCTTGGTACGGCGGTCACGGTAGGCATACTGCCCCGCCTTCATTACCGCTTCTTTGGCGATACGGAAGACGTTACCGCGGCGACCGCGAAAACCTTTTGCAAGGGCCAGAACTTTTTTGTGGCGGGCGCGAGCCGTTACACCACGTTTGACGCGAGGCATTGTGTTACTCCTTGTTCGTCGTTAATCAAATACCACGGCCGGGAAGCATCTGCGCCATGTGACCCATATTGGTCTCATGAACTGCAGTTGAACCGCGCAAATGGCGTTTATTTTTGGTGGTCTTCTTGGTCAGGATGTGACGTTTGAAGGCTTGGCCGCGCTTGACGGTTCCACCTGGACGGACGCGGAAGCGTTTCTTCGCCGCGCTCTTGGTCTTCATTTTGGGCATATACATGCTCCTTCTTCATTGTGCTCGTGAGGCGTCTGGAAACTACTTCCAGCCTTGTTGGCCCCGAGCCACTTTTGCGTGGCGAACCTGGAAGGTCACCACAATGTCACGCTGCACTTGAGGGCGCAACGCTAGCGGCGGGTTACCCCGCCCCATCTCTTAGGTCGATGCCGCTGCTTCTGCTGCTGGCTTGGGGGCACCGCCACCGGGCTTCTTTTTGCCCGGCGCAATCATCATGATCATCTGGCGGCCTTCGAGTTTTGGAAACTGCTCGACCACAATCAAATCACCCAAGTCGTCACGCATACGCTGCAACAACGCCATTCCAATTTCCTGGTGCGTGATTTCCCGTCCGCGAAACCGCAGGGTAATCTTGCACTTGTCGCCTTCTGCCAGGAAGCGTTTGATGTTGCGCAACTTGATGTTGTAGTCGCCATCATCGGTACCCGGGCGGAACTTGATTTCCTTGATGTCAATGACCGTCTGCTTGGCTTTCGCTTCTGCCGCCTTCTTTTGTTCCTGGTACTTGAACTTGCCGTAATCCATCAATCGGCACACAGGCGGATTGGCGGTGGCTGCAATTTCAACCAAGTCCACATCGAGCTCTCCTGCCATGCGCAGGGCTTCCATCAGGCTCACAACCCCAAGGGGTTCGTTTTCCGGGCCCGACAAGCGGACCTCCGGTGCCATGATTTCCCGGTTAAGACGATGTTTACGTTCTTCGCGCTGACGGCGGTCACGAAATTCAGTAGCGATGGCTCAGTCCTTCACAAAATATGCTACAAAAATAGTAGCTACAGCCGCACGGCACACGCAACAGACAACCATCCTTGGATTAAAAACCTCAGACAACCGACTTGTGGGCAACAACACCCTGGATCTTTTGCACAAACGCATCGAGGGGCATTACCCCGAGGTCTTGACCACCCCGGGCGCGCACTGCAACAGCACCTGCGGCCATCTCTTTGTCACCTACGACGAGCAGGTATGGCAGCTTCTGCATTGAATGCTCGCGTATTTTATAGGTAATTTTCTCGTTGCGCAGGTCTAAATCGACCCTAAGCCCTTGATTTTGCAGCGTTTTAGCGACGCTTCTGGCGTATTCGGCCTGCGCATCGGTGATATTGAGCACCGCAACCTGCACCGGCGCGAGCCACGCAGGCAGTGCGCCGGCGCTTTCTTCGATCAAAATTCCGATGAAACGCTCCAGGCTGCCGACAATGGCACGGTGCAGCATCACCGGGCGGTGGCGGGCCCCGTCTTCGCCCACGTATTCGGCGTCGAGCCGCTCGGTCATGAAGAAATCGACCTGAATCGTGCCGCACTGCCACTGGCGCCCAAGCGCGTCTTTGAGCGTGTACTCGATCTTGGGGCCATAGAACGCGCCCTCGCCCGGGGTGATTTCAAATTCGCAGCCCGAGGCGCGCAGGCTTTCCATCAGCGCGTGTTCGGCCTTGTCCCAACTCTCGTCAGACCCGATGCGCTTGTCCGGGCGCGTGGCAATCTTGTAAATGATGTTCTTGAAGCCAAAGTCGGCGTACACCTTTTGCAGCAGCGTGGTGTAGGCCGAGCACTCCGACAGAATCTGCTCTTCGGTGCAGAAAATGTGGCCGTCGTCCTGCGTGAAGCCGCGCACACGCATGATGCCGTGCAGGCCACCCGAGGGCTCGTTGCGGTGGCAGTTGCCAAACTCGCCGTAGCGCAGCGGCAGGTCGCGGTAGCTCTTGATGCCTTGCTTGAAGATCAGAATGTGGCCCGGGCAGTTCATCGGCTTCAAGGCGTATTCGCGCTTTTCGGACTCGGTGACGAACATGTTTTCGCGGTACTTCTCCCAGTGCCCGGTTTTCTCCCATAGGCTCTTGTCGATGATCTGCGGGCCTTTTACTTCCTGGTAGCCGTTGTCCTGGTACACCTTGCGCATGTACTGCTCCACGCCCTGCCACAGCGTCCAGCCCTTGGGGTGCCAGAACACCAGACCGGGCGCGTGGTCATCGATGTGGAACAGGTCCAGCTCACGGCCAAGCTTGCGGTGGTCGCGCTTCTCGGCTTCTTCGAGCATGGTGAGGTGCTGCTGCAACTCTTCCTTGGTAGCCCAGGCGGTTCCGTAGATACGCTGCAACATTTCGTTCTTGTGGTCGCCGCGCCAATAGGCACCTGCCACCTTCATCAGCTTGAAGTGTTTGAGCTTGCCGGTGCTGGGCACGTGCGGGCCACGGCACAAGTCCTCAAACTTGCCTTCGCGGTAGAGCGACACGTCTTGGTCGGCCGGAATGCTCTCAATGATTTCGGCCTTGTAATGCTCACCCAGCCCCTTGAAATAGGCCACCGCCTCGTCGCGCGGCAGCACGCGGCGCAGCACGGGTTCGTCCAACGCCACCAGCGCCGCCATCTTCTTCTCGATCGCTGCTAGGTCATCGGGCGTGAACGGGCGCTTGTAGGAAAAGTCGTAGTAAAAACCATGTTCGATCACCGGGCCGATGGTGACCTGCGCTTCTGGAAACAACTCCTTGACCGCATAGGCCAGCAAGTGCGCGGTGGAGTGACGAATCAGTTCCAACCCG
>CAIPBW010000527.1 GCA_903863395.1 uncultured beta proteobacterium | reverse complement strand
TGTCAAGAAGATGCGCGGCAAGTCGCTCGGCTTTGAGCAGGTGTACGACATCCGCGCGCTACGCATCGTGGTGCCGGGCGTGCCGGACTGTTATGCCGCGCTGAGTTGGGTGCACGACCACTTTGCGCCGGTGCCTGACGAGTTTGACGACTACATTGCGCGTGCCAAAAGCAATGGCTACCAGTCGCTGCACACGGTGGTGCGCGATGCGGCGGGCCAGCCGATCGAAATACAGATCCGCACCCAGGCGATGCACGATCACGCCGAAACCGGTGTCGCCGCGCACTGGGCCTACAAGGAGGCCGGTACCAAGGGCTACAGCGGCGTGTCGGCCAGCAGCGAGTACGACGCCAAGATTGCGGTGCTGCGCCAACTGCTGGCGTGGGAGCGCGATCTTTCGGGCGCCAACAGCCAGGCGCTGGGCGCGGGCATGTTCGACGACCGCATCTATGTGCTCACGCCCGACGCCGCCATCGTCGAGCTGCCCCAGGGCGCGACACCGGTGGACTTCGCCTACAGCGTGCACACCAACCTGGGCCACCGCTGCCGGGGTGTGCGCGTCGATGGTGCCATGGTGCCGCTGAACACGCCCTTGAAGAACGGGCAGACGGTGGAGGTCAGCGTGGTCAAGGAGGGGGGCCCCTCGCGCGACTGGCTCAATGCCGAACTGGGCTACCTGGTGAGCCACCGGGCACGTGCCAAGGTGCGCGCCTGGTTCAACGCCCAGGTGTTGCACGAAACCATGGCCAAGGGGCGCGAGGCGGTGGAGCGACTGCTGCAGCGCGAGGGCAAGACCGCCGTCAAGCTTGACGACCTGGCCGCGCAACTGGGATTCAATTCGGCCGACGACCTGTTTGAAGTGGTCGGCAAGGACGAGTTCTCGTTGCGCAACATCGAGATCGTGCTGCGCCCGCCCGAGCCGGTGGCTGCGCAAGACGATGCGCCCTTGCTCAAGAAGCCGCGTGCGTCCAGCCACTCGGGCAAAGGTGGGGTGCTGGTGGTGGGCGTGGATTCGCTCATGACCCAACTTGCCAGGTGCTGCAAACCGGCACCGCCTGACGCCATTTGCGGCTTTGTCACGCGCGGCAAGGGCGTGAGCGTGCACCGCACCGACTGCACCAACCTGCGCAACATGGTTACGCGCAGCGGCGACCGCGTGATCGACGTGCAGTGGGGCAGCGGCAAGAAGGACGATGCCCTGGTCTATCCGGTGGACGTGGCGGTGGAAGCCGCCGACCGGCAAGGGCTGCTACGCGATATTTCCGAGGTGTTTACCAAGGAAAAGATGAACGTAATCGGCGTGCAGACCCAGTCGGTCAAAGGTACGGCCTGGATGACGTTCACGGTGGAGGTCACCGATTCGGGCCGTCTGGCCAAGGTGCTGGGCATCGTGGCCGATCTGCGCGGCGTGCGCACTGCCCGCAGGCGCTAATAGGCCCACCGCGTTAGTTTTTGGTGGCGCTCTCTTGCGTCTGGTCGGCCATGTCGCGCATCAGTTGATCCAGATCTTCGGCGGACAGCGGAGCCTCCACAGCAGTGTTGCTGGGCGCAGCGTCCAACTGGTGCACGCTCCAGGGTGCAACAAACACCAACGCGGTCACGGCGCACTGCACCAGCAGGTAGGGCAGCAGCGCCCACAGGGTGGCGCGCAAGGGGGCAGGGTGCAGCCCAGAGCGTGCGCGCGCCATCATCACCGCGTAGCCCATGGGCGGAATCAGAAAACTCAGTTGCAGCACCAGTAGCAGCAACACGGCGGTTTGCTGCGCGTCACCCACGCGCAGGATCAGCGCGGGCGCAACGATGGGGATGATCACAAAAATCATCTCAAAGGCGTCGAGCACCCAGGCGCACAACGCCACCAATACCAGCACCACGGCGGCCGTGGCCGTGGCTGACCAGGGGCTTGCCAGAATGCTTTGGGTAATCCACACGTCGCTGCCCCAGAGCCGAAAGATCAGGCTGAACGTGGTGGCACCCACCAGCAGCGCCAGCAGCGCGCCGCTCAGGCTCAGCGCGTCGGCCAGCACCGCTTGCCACGCCTGCCAGGACAGTGCGCGTGTGGCAAGCGCGGTGCAAATCAGCGCCATGGCAGCGCTGGCGGCGGCTTCCACGGCGTAGATGCGCCCGCTAAACACGCTGCCGAGCATGCTCACGATGGCCAGCACCACCAGCGCGGCGAGTGCCCATTGCGAGGCGCGCAGCGGTTGCAGCGCAACGGGCGCAGCCAGCTTGCGACCCTGCCACCAGGCCACCAGCAGCCACAGCACCAACACCAGCGCAGCGGGCAGCAGCGCGGCATGGAAGATGTCCTGGGTGTTGACGATGCGCTGGTTTCCCAGCGTGTAGCCGCCAAGGTTGCTGGCCTCGGTGTGGGCACGCAGCATCGCGTCGCCCAGCAGGATCAGCACCAGCGAGGGCGGCACCACCACGCCAATGGTGCTGGCAGCACTCACCAGCGCGGTCGACGTTGCCGCGTTGCCGCGCCCCAGATGGGGTGACACCAAACGCGCGAGCATGGCCGAGCTCGATGCCACCGAACCGTTCATGGGTGCCACCAGCGCGGCCACGCCAAAGGCCGCGAGCGAACTGGCCGCGCCGCTGCGCCGCGTGATGCGCGAGAGCACCGCAAACAGTGTGTCGGCCCAGGTCAGGCGTTGCAACAGCACGCCGACAAACACGTACAGCGGCAG
>CAIPBW010000526.1 GCA_903863395.1 uncultured beta proteobacterium | reverse complement strand
TGCGCTGCGCCACCTGCAGCAGCAGATGCAAGCCTTCGTAGTGGTAGAACGAGCCGACAAAACCCAGCACCAGTGCACCGTCGAGCCCGAGCGCGCTGCGCAGTTGCGGGTCGCACGGCAGATTGAACCTGAACGACTCCAGGTCCACCGCGTTGGGAATGACCGTGATGCGCTCGCTCGCAATTCCGCGCGCGGCAATCTCCTGGCGCAGCCCATCGCAAATGGTGGTGACCTCGCCCGCGTGGCGCAGCGCCAGCGTCTCGAGTGTGCGCGAGGCGCGGTAGCGCAGGCTGCCTTCGACCGTGGTGCCGTGGTCCACCGCGGCGTCCTCCCACGAGGCGCGCATTTCGTACACGGTGGGCAAACGCATCCTGCGCCCCACCCACAACATGGGCAGCGCATTGAGCGCGGGTGAGTGCGCGTGGATAAGGTGCGGGCGCGTTGCCGCGGCCACCTGCGCGATGCGCCGGGCGGTGAGCTGCATCTGGCGCAGCAAGCCCACGCCCTGGTTGCTGGGCGTGCGGTAAAACCGCAGGCCGTCAATGTCTTCGTGCAAGCGCGCGTCGGCACCCTGCTTGGGCGTTGTCAGGTGCAGCGTCTCCCACCCCAGCTTGCGCTGCTCGCGCAGAATCGACAGCGTGCGGAATGTGTAGCCACTGTGCAGCGGCAGCGAGTGGTCCAGCACGTGAAGAATGCGTAGCTTCATGCGCACAAGCGCCGCGCGTTGCGGGTGTGGCCCAACTGCTGGTCGTACACCGACTGGTAGGTGGCCACCATGGTGGGCAGGTCAAACCTGGCCTCCATGCGCTGGCGGCCAGTGCGGCCCATCTCGGCGGCGCGCTGCGGGTCGCATGCGAGTTGCGCCAGGCGCAAGGCCATGGCGCTGGGGTCGGCGCAGGAAACTATGTGCCCGGTTTTGCCTTGCACCACCAGATCGGCGTTGCCGCCCACACCGGTGGCCAACACCGGCAAGCCGGTTGCCATGGCCTCAAGAATCGCATTCGAGATGCCCTCGGCCAGCGACGGCAGCGCAAACGCATGCAGGCCGCGTAGCACCTCGGCCACATCGGTACGCTCGCCTGGCAACCAGACCAGTTGCGCCACTTCGGCCTGCTCCAGAATGGCTGCCACCTGCGCGCGCAAAGGCCCATCACCCACCATCACCAACCGCAGGCGCGAGCGCAATGCCGGCACGCGCGTGACCGCCAGAACAAAGGCCTGCGCCAGAGTCACCTGGTCCTTGATGTCCTGCATCCGGCCCACCGTTCCCACCAGCCAGTGCTGGCCTGGGTCGAACGGACAGTCCGCAATGCGCTGTGGCCCCTGTGGCGCGGGGTAGAAGCGCGTGCCGTCCACGCCGTTGTAGACCTGGGTGATGCGCTCCAGCGGCACGTGGACTTTTTCCACCAGATAGTTGCGCAGATCGCGCGACAAGGCCAGGTAGTGGTGCACCAGCGGCCGGTAGAAGCGGCGCACGCGCTGGTAGGTGAGGTTGTTGCCATCACGGTCGTTCATGTCGCGCCCGTGCTCCCCGTGAATACGCACCGGCACGCCAGCCGCCCACGCCGGGGCCTGGACCTCCAGCGCGGCCAGATTGCGGCTGTGCACGATCTGCGGGCGCAACTGGCGAAACAGCCCAAACAGCCGCGGGTAGAGCCAGGCGGTGTGGCCGGGTGGCTTGTTCATGGCGAAAAATTGCACATCGCTGCGCAGCACGCGCCGCCTGAAGTCGGTGACATCGGTCAACGCCAGCACCGCATGGCGATACGTGCTCATGTGGTTGATGAGGTTGACCACACCGTTCTCCAGCCCACCGGTGTCAAAGCGGTGCATCACATGCAGCACCAGGGGGCGCGTGTCGGCAGCCACTACAGACGCCAGAGTTTGTAGCCTGCGTCGGTGATGGAGTTGCGGTCGAACGCCGACTTCACGTCAATGAAGGCACCGCCGCGCACCAGCTTGCGGCTGATGTCCTCCACCGTCATGTCGGTGTACTCCCGGTGCGCCACCGCCGCCACGATGGCGTCGGCGCGTGGCAGCTCGCCCCAGGGCAGCAGTTCCACGCCGTATTCCTGCATCGCCTCGTCGATCTCGGCGCGCGGGTCGGTCACATACACGTCCACACCGTAGCTCTCCAACTCGTTGATGATGTCCACCACCTTGGAGTTGCGCAGGTCGCCGCAGTTTTCCTTGAACGTCAAGCCCATCACGTTTACCTTGGCGCCTTTGATGTAGCTTCCGGTGGCAATCATCTGCTTGATCGTCTGCTCGGCGATGAACTTGCCCATGCCGTCGTTGATGCGCCGCCCGGCCAGAATCACCTGCGGGTTGTAGCCCAGCATTTCGGCCTTGTGGGTCAGGTAGTAGGGGTCCACGCCAATGCAGTGGCCGCCCACCAAACCCGGCTTGAAGTTCAGAAAGTTCCACTTGGTCCCGGCCGCCTGCAGCACATCGGTGGTGTCCAGACCGAGCTTGTCGAAGATGATCGACAGCTCGTTCATGAGCGAGATGTTCAGGTCACGCTGGGTGTTCTCGATCACCTTGGCGGCCTCTGCCGCCTTGATGCTCGATGCGCGGTGCACGCCGGGCAGGATGATGGTCTCGTACAGCGTGGCCAGCGTGGCCAGCGTGGCCGGGGTGTCGCCCGAGACCACCTTGAGGATCTTGGTCAGGGTGTGCTCCTTGTCGCCGGGGTTGATGCGCTCGGGCGAGTAGCCCACAAAGAAATCCTGCTTCCACTTCATGGCGGACTCGCGCTCGAGCACCGGGATGCAGACCTCTTCGGTGGCACCCGGGTAGACCGTGGACTCGTACACCACAATCGCGCCGCGCTTCATGTTGCGCCCGGCCGTGACGCTGGCACCGATGAGCGGACCAAAATCAGGAATGTGTGCGCCATCCACCGGCGTGGGAACCGCCACCACAATCACATCGGCTTGCGCCAGCGCCTCGGACTCGGAGGTGTAGACCGCGTGGGGTGAGGCGGCCATCTCGGCGTCCGACAGCTCGCGCGATGGATCGACACCGCGCAGACAGGACTGCACCTTGGCCTCGGAGATATCAAACCCGATGGTGCGAAAGTGCTTGCCAAACTCGATCACCAGGGGCAAGCCCACATAGCCCAACCCGATTACCGCAACAACCGTCATGACGAACCCTCCTTTGCATTTGCTGTTTGATCTGACTTGCCCGCGCCACCGGACTTGCCGCTTGCCTGCAGCAGCGCATCAATTGCCGAATAGTTGGCGCGCAGAAATTGCGCCAATGCCGCTTCGCCCTGCCCGGCCTCGCCTTGCGGGGTGTAGACCACAATCACGGCCGAGTCGTCGCTTTGACCGGTGAGCCGGTACAACGCGGCGTAGGCCTTGGCCAGGTAATCACTGTCGGTGGCGGTGCCATGCACCCAGTAGAGTTGCCACGCCACCAACGCCTTGGGGCTGGTGCTGCCCCCGAGGTCGGCACTGCGCAACTCGCTGGCGCGCACCGCCAGCTTTTGCGCCTCGGCAGTCAAGCTCTTGCTGCTGCTGGAAACCACGATCCAGTGCGGGTCTTTAGAGGGCACCAGCACGTTGTCAGAACTCACCAGCGCGTGGCCCCGCCCCTGATCCTGGTAGACCCCCAGGTAAAGGCCCACCACGCTGCCATTGGCGACATAGCCCAGATTCAGTTCCGCAGACGGGTTTTGGTACGCCGGTTTGAAGGCTGGCAGTGCGCCCTGCGCAGGGGCCCACGGAGCGCGCAGTTCCAGAGGCGGTGTGAGCTGGATTGGCGCGGTACTGGTACGTTCTCCACGAGCCCACAGCGCCAGATGCGGCAGCGCCGTGATGGCCGCCATGGCTGCAGCCGTGAGCCACAGCGCGGCCACGGAGCCGCGCGCCTGGTGCAACGGCGCGCCTTCGGCATGGCCTGCAAGCCTGGCACCGGGTTCAGGCTCGGGTTCGGCCCAACGCGTACCCACCATGAACATCAGCAGGATCACCACGCCGAAAAAGATCCAGCCATAGAGCAGGTGGTCCACCCCGGTAGCAAGCCGGTTGCCCGAGACATGGCCGAGCAGCACGATCAGGTAGGCCCGCACCCAGTTGGCCACAATCGGAACCAGCAGCGAGACCGCAACAAACACCCAACGCCGGCGCGTGGACTGGTAGTTCAGGTAGGCAAAGAGCGTTCCCACCATCAGCGAGGCAATCAGGTAGCGCACGCCACTGCAGGCTTCCACCACCGCCCAGGTGCCCGAGGGGATGACAAAGTTGAGGCCCTCGCGGTACACCGGGATGCCGCTCAAGCGCAGGGCAAACACCGTAAAGTTGGCGGTCCACTCCATCAACTGCGGCAGCAAGAACTCGCCCAGCGGCACCGCAAAAAACAGGAAGCCCAGCGGGAACAGGATGCAGCGCGCCACCGCGCGCCCCAGCAGCACCGGCACCGCCAGCACCAGCAGCGCCACCAGCGCCAACTGGGTGAGCGCATTGGCGGCCGCCAGCTCCCCCATCAGCCAGACCAGACTGGCCAGCAACACCAGGGCCAGCAAGGCCGGTGCAGCTTGCGGCGTTTGCTGCGCCAGTGCCTCGCGCTTGCGCCAGATCAGCCAGGCCACGATGGGTGCTACCAGGATGCCATGGGCAAAGGTGTCCGAGCGCAGCCAGATCGACAGCATCGAGGCCGCGCTCTCGCGGTACAGCAGCAGCACCCAGGCCAGCAGCGCCAGCGTGGCCCCCAATGCATGCTGCCAGCGCCGGGACGCTCCCACGGGCAGGGCTTGCGCCAGGGAAGCCACGTTCATACCAACCCCCGCACGATGAAGGGCCCAAGCCAGTTGGCCACGCCCAGCGGCAAACGCTTCCACGCGGCAATCAGCGGCTTGAAGCTGCTGTTGGTCGGGTTGTTTTGCGGAATCGAGTCGCGCTTGTACAACTGGTATTCATAGCCCAGCGGCGTGGCCTCAAACCCCCAGTGCGTCTTGAATGCATACGAGCCCGTGCCGCGCTTGCTGCGGCCAAAGTCAAAGACGCCAATGCCGCGCTCGCAGGCACGGCGCATCAGGTCCCAATACTTGAAGTCATTGGCAGCCACCTCGCGCGCCGCACAGGCGTCTCCGGCGTAATACGGCAGCACCTCGTCGCGGAAATAAAAGCTCAGCACCGAGCTCAGCGCCGTGCCACTCGGGTCGGTCACGGTCAGCACTTCGCAGTCCGGCCCGAACTCGCGCTGCAGGGCCTGGAAGTACTGTTTGGACAGGGCCGGTGTTCCATGGCGGCGCATGTTGTCGGCGTAGAGCGGAAAGAAACGCTCCACGTCGGCGTCCACCTCCCCCTTCAAGCCATGGCGCAGGGCCTTGCGCACCATGGCGCGCTGCTTGCGCGGAATGGCGAGCAGATTGGCGTCAACATCGGGCGCAATGCGCTTGCGAAACGTGACGTACAAGTCCTGCGCAGGCCAGTCGCTGTGACGCGCGTTGACATGCCGCAGCTCAAGGTAGGCCACACCCAGGCATTGGGCAATGGCCTGCGCTTGGCTCTCCAGCGCCCGGGCCACCAGCGCGCTGTTGGCAACCACGCCTGCATAGACCGCCAGCGGCAGCGACACCAGCGCGTTGCCACCCAGCCAGGTATGCACGTGCGCCAGCGGCAACACCCCGCAGATCGTGCCCCCGCAACTGGCATACAGAAAATAAGTGTCGTGCTTGAGCACCTCGCGCACGATGCGCTGCCAGCCCGCGCGGTGAAAGAAACTGGCCTGTGGGTGCGCCATCACAAACGCATCCCAACGCCTGGCCCCTTCGGGGTCGCCCAACGCCAGGCGCTCGACCGACAACACCGGCGCGTCAGTGGACAGTGCCATGCCGTTGTGCTCCGTTCAAAAACACCTGGTCAACGCGGCCCCAGGCAAAGTCGCCCAGCAAGAGCTTGAGCCTGTCCTCCATGCGCGAAATGTTGAGGTAGTGGCGGAACTGCGTCTTGCGGTCAATGCCCGCCACGCGCGGCTGCTGCGTGTCAATCTCCCAGGGGTGCATATAGAAAACGCACGATTGCCGATCCACCGCATTCACGCGTCCGAACATCCAGCGCGACAGCGCATAGGGCAGCAGGCGAAAGTAGCCGCCCCCGCTGGAAGGCATATTGCGCCCGAACATGCGCAGCGTGGTGATCGGAATCTCCAGCAAGCCCGGGCGCGCCTCAAACGCGAACCGGGGCGCGTTGGGCATGCCGTAATGGTCGTGAACAATCGGGTACACGCTGGAGCTGTAGCGGTAACCGGCACGGGCGATGGCGTCAAACGCCCAGTCGTTGCCGTCGTCGATGGAAAAGCTCGGTGCCCGGTAGCCGTTGACCTCGTTGCCGGTCAGGTCTTCTAGCAGGACCTTGGCCAACTGGATGTCGGCAAAGAAGGCTTCCTTCGACTGCGCGTTGGCCCGGTCATGGCCGTAGCCGTGGCTGGCAATCTCGTGCCCGGCCGCTGCAATGGCGCGCACCACCTGCGGGTAGCGCTCCGCAATCCAGCCCAGCGTGAAAAACGTGGCCTTCACATCGCGCGCGCCAAACAACTCCAGAATACGCTCCACATTGCGCTCCACCCGGCACTCACGCGACTCCCATTCCGTGCGGGCAATATAGGGCGCAAACGCCGACACCTGGAAGTAGTCTTCCACGTCCACCGTAAGCGCATTGGTGATGGCAGCTTGAGGCATGGCCGATGTCCTATTGAGCCAAGCCATGGCTTTGGTGCCCGTCATTGCAAGCGTTGCGTGGCAATCCATGACCTCCGGCTGCATGGATTGCCGCGTCGCTGCGCTCCTCGCAATGACGGCCTTTCATCCTCGCAAGGCCGTCAGGCCGTGGCGATCCATGGCTTTGGTATCCGTCATCGCGAGGCCGCAGGCCGTGGCGATCCATGACTTCATGCCTGCATGGATTGCCGCGCAACGCTTGCAATGGCAGCCAAAGGACATGGATTGCCGCGTCGCTGCGCTCCTCGCAATGACGGCTTTTCATCCTCGCAAGGCCC
>CAIPBW010000525.1 GCA_903863395.1 uncultured beta proteobacterium | reverse complement strand
CAGCACATCGAGCGGCACGGCATGGCGGCGACGCTGCGACCAGTCTTCGATCAGGGCCAGTTGGTCGGGCGAGTCCACCAGAAACCAGACGCGCAAATCAGGGTGGCGCGCAAGCAGGTGGGCCAAGGTGTCCAGATCGGCCTCGGCCACAACCTGGTTGGCAACGATGATGCGGCGCATGCCCGCTTCGACGCCAATACCCACCTGGTACAGGGTGGCAAAGCTGATGCCCCAGGCACCAGCGGCTTGCTGCATCTGAAACAGTTGCGGCGACATGGTGGTTTTGCCGTGCGGCGCCAGGGCCACGCCTTTGCGCCGTGCGTACGCCTGCATCCAGGCCAGGTTGTGCTCCAACGCGCTGCGGTGGATTACCGCTATCGGAAACGCCAGGTCGTTGGCTAGGATGTTCCAGCCCCTGGCCGCAAGTTGACTGGCTTGGCAGGGCGCAGCCGCGCCGGGGTAGCTTTTGTAGCGCGAATCGAGGGTGAAATCGGTGTGCATGGGGGCATCATAGGTCAGCAGATTTGGGCTCGGGTTATTGCGCACTCAATCGCGTTCTTGCGCACTCTGCATTCGAAGCACCACGGCACCCCACGCCAGCGCCGCCAGCACCACCAAGGCACCCAATTTGTGGACAACGCCACCTATGAACTGGGACTTCGGCAGTAGTCCAAGCGATGTGAACAGAAATATCCAGTCGTGCCCGCCCTCCTCGCCCGTCATGCCGGAAAGCAGCATGAGTTGTGGGTGCAGCGCGTCAAACATATAGGGTGCCAAGTCGAGCAGTGACACTCCCAGGAACCACAGACCCATGGAGGCGCCATAGGGATCGCGGTTCTTGACAAGCAGTGCACCGCAAAGGATGGCGGGCATGATGAGTTGGCCCAGGCTGCCGCCCAATACCATCATCCAGTGTCCGAACACGCGGAACACCACATGCCCGGCTTCATGAAAGATCAGCAGTGGCAGGTGAATGAACGAGGCACCGATCTCGCCGGTGCGATAGTCTTTTGAGATCAGCATCAATCCCCACACACCGAAGCCGGCCAGGAGCGCAACGCGTGCCCACAGCGCCAGGGGGTCCAGTGGTGCTGGAGTCTTTTCGTCGGCATCGCGTTCATCGACCAGAGAACCGTGATTGCTGTGTGGCAATGCTTGCGCAGGCATCCCATCCGCATCTCTCTGGGCCAGGGCAACTTTGGCCAGTATGACCCCACAGACGGGGCAGGCTGCGGGCAGACTCTGGTTGGTTGGCATCGGGCTGTGGCCGCACTTCGGACAATGCTGGAACATGCCGCGAGTTTAGACAGAAGCGCTCATGATTTATGCATTGTGCCGGGCATCTCCCGTGCTTGAACGTCAACCACATCCGGTGCAGCCGTTGCGCTGCCCTCTCTTGCTGCACGCCACCGCCCGGTCCTGAATGGCTGCGACGCTTGGCGGAATTGATGGAAGACGGTGAACGCCATGGGCCTGCGGCCCCTGATCAGCGACCACACGACCGACAGCAGTGCAGCGGACAGGGCCAGCGAGATGATGACAAGCACCATGGCTGCACCCAAGGCAAGCAGCCAAAGGCGCACAAGTGTGCGAATGGCTCGTCCAATAAAGGCTTCCAGGTGATTCATGGTTTCATTGTGCGCCAAAGTTCGTCATCGAGCCGATCGGTCCTGCTGAAAACCCGGCACGCGTCATCTTGCTTTTGGCATCAAAGTGGGCTGATCGCTGATACAAGGTCACCCCAGGTTGAGTGGCTGCCAGTCCAATAGTTCGGCCAACCTGCGAACAACCCAAACCGCCTCAGGTTCTGTGACTACGGCGTCTGGCCCGGTCAATCCTCGAAGGCACTGCGCCAGCACGTCGCCTTGCGCAATGCCCAAGCTAAAGAGCATGTCGCTAGCGGTTTGCGTGAGCATGTTGGCCATGTCCTCGCACAGTTCGTAACGCCCGGCCAGAACTTCGCGCGAAGCATTTGGTTTTTGCCGACCAGGGTCAACAAACAGCGCCATGAAGGACTGCGGAATTTCGATTTGGTTTTGTTCGTACATCTTGCCTCGGTGGTCAGGTGAGCGCCAGTAGCAGTGGCAAGTCTTGCGGATTCATCATTGTGCAAAAACAAGTGGGTTTTCTTGCGACAATACAGCACTGGCAAATTTTCTTGTCAGTGAACTACAAAGAAAGAGATTCATTCAATGGCAACTGCAAAAAAGAAGACTGCGCCCAAGGCTGCAGCAATCCCGAAGAAAGTAGCGGCTCCCGCAAAGGCTGCCAAGCCTAAGGCTGCCAAGCCTAAGGCTGCTGCGAAGAAGGCCCCTGTCTCCAAGACAGCAAAGACCATCGCCAAGCTCAGCGCAAACATTGCCAAGCTGACAGAGAAGAAGAACAAGATCGCAGGCGAGATCAATGCCCTGCGCGATCAGCGTACTGCACTCAAGGCACCCGCTGCTGCTCCTGCTGCTGCACCTGCCGCTCCCAAGGCTGCACCGAAGAAGGCTGCCAAGCCCGCTGCCAAGAAGTAATTGCGGCGCAATGCCAATGTGAAGAACGGACCCCGAGGGGTCCGTTCTTGTTTTCAGGGGAGTTGACCTGACCCCCGTCAGTTTTCTTACCGATAAAAAGCTTCGACCTTGCCCTTTAGCTTGAGCAGCAGGGGGTTGCCTTTGCGGTCCAGGGTCTTGCCGGAAGGCACCTTGATCCAGCCCTCACTGATGCAGTACTCGGCTACGTCGGTGCGTTCGTTGCCATTAAAGCGAATGCCCACGTCGTGCTCGAACACGGCGGCCACAAAGTGCGGGCTGCGTGCATCGGTGGACAGGTGGTCGGGTAGGTCGGGCCGGTTGGTCGTATCGTTCATGGGTTATTTTGTCTGAAGGCTGTCGTCGTATTTTGACGCTTTTTACATCACTACTGCAGACTGCCTGGCATGCTTACTTTGAACTGCGCACCATGTCTGCGAATTTGCGATCTCTGGTGGCGATATGCCACTGGATAAATTCCAGAACGTTCTCAACATTGCCTGCGACCAGCGCTGACTTGCCAAGCGCGTGGTCATCGGCGATGTCCCGAAGTGCATCAAGCATGCGTTCATGATCTTCCACGTGCGTAGCGTAGTCTTCGTAGCTCTTTAGGCGCATGAGCAGTTCCTCTGAGGCAAAGTGCGCTTCACTGTAGCTGCGAAGTTGCGCCAGGTTGAGCGCCACGCTCTGAGCATCGCGCCCCTCGCGAACTGCCTGGCATAAGGCTTCGAGCAAGCCGAGTTGGACTTCGTGCTCCCTATCGGTTCCTGCGTTGGCTGACTTATTGAATTCCGAAATGTCTGACATGGCATGTTCTCCAGAAATTGCTCAGCCGAGGTTGACCTGCGAGCGTTTATTTTCCAAACAACCTGGCCATGTGCTGCCACATGCGCAGCAGCAAGCCCGCGCGTTCCACTTCGGCCTGCGCGACGAGCGGGGCTTGGCCCACGGGTTTGCCGTTTGAGGTTGCGACCACCTTGCCGATCACAGCGCCCTTGGCGACTGGCGCTTCCAGGCCCGGTGTGAGTTCGACCGAGGTCTGCACTTGCTGGCCGCGCGGCACGGTCAGCATCCACGGTGCTCCCAGACCCGCT
>CAIPBW010000524.1 GCA_903863395.1 uncultured beta proteobacterium | reverse complement strand
CGATTCTCGTCAAAGCCGAGATGGGCCCCGATGGCAGCGGCAATCGCCGCTACGCGCCGCTCGTGGCCGGCGGTGTAGGGGTCGCGCATCTCGTTCAAGACGGTGGCCACCTCCACGGTGCTCATGACCGAGCTCTTGAGTTGTTCAATTTGGTCCAGAATCTGACGATCGGCGCGCTTCTTCTCGGTGACGTCGCGCGCCGAGAGGTAGAGCAGCGTTTGGCCGCTGAGCTCCAGTCGCTGGCCGCTGACTTCAACATCAAGAATGGTTCCGTCCTTGCGCCGATGCCGGGTTTCGAACTCCGAGCGGTCGGCCTTTGCAGCCAGTTTTCCAAGAACTGACTGCAACTCCAGTGGGTTCCACTGTGCATTCCAGAGCGACACATGGGCACCCATAAGCTCTCCCCGCGTGTACCCGAGCATCGTGCAAAAGGAATCACTGAGCTCGCGCACTTTGCCCTCGGCGTCGAGGATATACACGCCGTCACTGGCATTGCGCAAAAAGGCCTGGTTGCGCATGCTCTCGTCCAACAGCGCCGCTTCGGACAGTTTGCGCTTGCTGATATCGCGAATGATGCCAGTGAAATGCGAGCGACCGGCCACCGTCCATTCGGACAGGGAAAGCTCAAGCGGAAATTCACTGGCGTCCTTTCTCTGCCCCGACAGTTCAACCGTTCTGCCAAGGGCATGGCGCTCGCCGCCAGACTGCACCCGCTTCATTCCACCGAGATGCCCGGCGCGCAATCTTTGCGGTATCAGCATCGTCAGGGGCTGCCCGACCACCTCGGCTTGCTCATATCCGAACAGGCGTGTGGCGCCCGCGTTCCAGTCTTCGATCAGGCCCTGGTCATCCGCGCTGACGATGGCGTCGGTCGCAGTCTGGGTCACTGCCTGGTAGCGCTCAAGGCTGCTGCGCAGGACACGATTGCTCACTTCGAGTTCGGCGCTGCGTTCGGCAACACGCTGTTCCAGTGCCGAGTTTGCAGCGATCAGCGCGTTCTCGAGTCCTTTGCGCTCCATCGCGTAGCGCAGCGTTCGGACGACCGTCTCCGGGTCTGATTTCCCCTTGACCAGGTAATCCTGCAAACCAAGATGGATCGCGTCGCGGCCCATGCTCAGGACATGCGAGCCGGTCAGCACGACCAGCGGCAGCGTCGGAAAACGCTGGGCAATGGCCTTCGGCGTCGCCATGCCCGAACTGTCAGGCACGCTCAGATCGCACAGCATGGCGTCAAAGGGCTCCGTGGCCGTGCGCGCCAGCGCGTCGGCCAGGCGCTCGACCCAGGTGACGACGAACTCGCCCGGCGCGTACTCGGCGAGCGCCTCCTGCACCAGGCGCGCGTCGCCCGGATTATCCTCAAGCAGCAGCAGACGGATCGGTGTTGCGCTCATGGCCTCACCTCCCAGGCAAGGTCACGACCTTGAGCCAGAACTCGTCAATCAAGGCCACGATTCTCATGAATTTCTCCAGATTCACCGGCTTGGTGACATAGGCGTTGGCGTGCATGTCATAGGCCTGCAGCACATCCTCCTCGGAGCGCGAGGTGGTCAGAACCACCACCGGGATGCGCCTCAAGTCGGGGTCGGTCTTGACCTCGGCGAGGACCGAGCGCCCGTCCTTCTTCGGCAGGTTCAGATCCAGCAGAATCAGGTCCGGCCGCGGCGCATCCTTAAAGCGACTGCGACGACGCAGGAATTCCATGGCCTGCTCGCCGTCCTCGACGACGTGCAAGACGTTGGTCATCTTGGCCGCGCGCATCGCCTCCTGCGTCAGGCGGGCATCGCCCGGGTTGTCCTCGACCAGCAGAATCTCAATTTGCCGTGATTCATTGTCCGTTGTACTCATAGGTCATGCGCCTCAGGAAGAGTGAACCAGAAAACCGTGCCACCGCCGGCAGCGGAGTCGATCCCGATCTCGCCGCCATGGCGCTCGATGATGCGTTTGCAGATCGCCAGGCCGATGCCGGAGCCGGGGTATTCACGCTGCGTGTGCAGGCGTTTGAAAATGACGAATAACTGGGCGCGGTATTCGGGCGCGATGCCGATGCCGTTGTCGGTGACCGAGAAACGCCAGCGCCCTGCTTGGCGAACCGCTTCTACGCGGATCCGCGGCGCACGGTCCTTGCAGAACTTGATCGAATTGCTGATCAGATTCTGAAACAGCTGGACCAGCTGCAAGCGGTCCGCCATGACGGTTGGCAAGGGCTGGACATCGACCTCGGCAGCGCTCTCCTTG
>CAIPBW010000523.1 GCA_903863395.1 uncultured beta proteobacterium | reverse complement strand
TCATCAAGGAGGTTCTATGAACATCAAACTCAAAGCGTCCAAGCTGGCTGTGGTTCTGGCTAGTGTGGGCTTTTGCGCAGCGCTGTCTGCGGCGCCCATTACCAGCGGCTTTACATTCGCCGTCGCCAGCGGCTGCGGTGACACTTCTACCGGCACGCACTACCACAGCAACACAGGCGGTGCCTTTGGCAATCCGGCCGGTAAGGCCGAGGTGGGGCGTTATAGCTGCGAAGAGGTACGCGGTCTTTCGGAATACGATCTGACCGGCCTGAGCACTGCCGCCAGTGCGTTTGTGACCTTCAATGTGTACAAGGCCGGCGGCCTGTTCACCGGGACCAACGACTTCCCGTTCAACGGCAATATTGATGTGCAAGGCTATGCCGGCAACAACCTGGAAGACCTCTCGGATTACCAGGCAACCAGCCTGGGCGATGTCGGCCTTTTCCCCACTACGGGGCTGCTGGTGGGCGACGTTTTGAGCTTTGACATTACCTCCATCTTCAATGCCGCGATTGCTGCCTCCCAAACCTCGCTGGGAATCCGCTTGTTGGCCGACCCCCTGAACGCCAACGGGGCATGGACCTTTGACAACTTCCGCCTGACCTCCACCAGCGAATGCACCACGCCGGGCGGCTGTGGTGGAGACGCTCCCGAGCCAGGTTCGTTGGCGTTGCTCGGGCTTTCGTTGGCTGCACTGGTGAGCACGCGCCGCAAACAGAGCTGATAGCAACACGCAGCGCAGCACGTACAGTGCAAACGTCTTGCGCGCAGCGTAACCTCCGGGTTGCGATGCGCGCATTGCGCTTGTGTAAAGGTGGCGTTGACTTATCGTTGGCGTCGGGTTTGGGCGATGCGCTCGCTGAGTTCCTTGGCGGCGCGCCAAAACAGGGTGGTGTCGGTTGGGCGCGCGCGTGACCGCCCTCGCTCTGCGCTGGCCTGATCCGTTTGTGCCTCGTCTTGCACGATCATTACCGGCAACGCGGCATGTCGTAAAACCTGTTGCGTCACGCTGCCCAATATCAAGTGCTCGGGGCCACGCTGCCCGTGCGCACCCATCACGATCAGGTCAATGCCCAGGATATTTGCAAACTCCAGAATCCCCTTCCAGGTGATGTGTGACTCAACCACCCGCGCGTCCACCGGCACACCTTGCGACTTGACCAACTCGGAAGCCGCGCGGATGGCCGCAATCGCTTGCCGTTGGGCGGGGTCCAGTTGCTGGCCATGGGCACCCGTACCGATATGCCCAACCGCCGCAAACGGGGAAGGGTCGATCAAGGTCAGTGCGAACACATGACCGCCAAACGCCTTGGCAATTGACGTGGCTCTCTCCACTGCCTGCAATGACCGGGATGAACCGTCCACGGGGACGAGGATTCTGTTGAACATCGTGACAGCAAATTTCGTACGAACTTATGACGCCAAAAGCAACTCATTGGTGACACTGGTAACACCAGGGGCCGACCAGGCTGCCCCTTGCGCGGCCTTGCGTTCCGCCCAGGACTGCACTGTGCCCCGCAGCGTGACCCGCGACCCCTCGACGATGACCTGCATATGTCGGGCTTCACGTTCAGCGTGCCGAGCCAGGGCGCTTTCGATGTTGTGCTGAATGTCTATCGGGGAGATGCGAGGCTTCACGGCAATGAGGTCGGTAATCCCCACGACCCCAGCCAGTTCCCGAACGGCGCGCTCGGCCGCCTTGCGCTGGTAGTCCCATTCAACGCTGCCGCTCAGGCTCACCCATCCCCTTTCCACCTGGACCTGGATGCGCCCGTCGGGAACGTGCACGCTCCACTCCAGTGTGCGGTGGATCGCAGCGGCAATATCGGTATCGGTACGCGCTTGCTCGGGATGGATGCGCACATCGAGTTCAACCGCAACTCCGTTGACGCCCTTGACGCGCTGCGCTGCACGCTCGGCCGCCAACTTTTCCGCATAGGTCTGGAGGTGTCCGGTCAGTGTTACCACGCCATCGTGAACGATGACGCCGATATGGGCGGACCTGACGGCCGGATCCCAGTCCAACTCATCAATCACATCTTTCTGGATTTGTGCATCGGTTTTCATGGGCTTGCTCTCATCCGTTGTTTAACTCGTGCTCATAAAGAGGCATTGGAACGGTCTTGACTTCCAACGCAGCAGAGGCGTCTTGCCATGCCTTCCAGGCATCCGTGGAGTTGTCCTCCACCATCTGTGCAACCGGAATCGGGTCACCTGGCGTGTACGGGCTCAGGAAGTAGTATTCGTCGGCCGACAAGGGGGCAAGCTGGCTATTCATGTTGTTCATGCTGCTCACCTGTAGCCCTTTTTAACCCCCGTATTGGTGGGCTTGATATTGATCTTCAGCCCACGAATGCCGGGCACGCGCCGGGCAGTTCGCTCCACCTGAAAGCGCGTCTGGTGCGTATCCACCGCACCGTTCAAAGTAACCAAACCGCCGTCAACCAGGATTTCAATATCCGCGACGTTGACCGCTGGAATGGCGTCAATCCTTTCCATCAAGTCGGCTTTTACTTCCAAGTCTGATTTCATCGTCATGTTCTCAGCTCCGTGAGGCCCCGCGCCAATGGGCATATGGGTTGAATGAGGCGCTGTGTTCACTCTATGCAGGAGATTGCCTCGCCCCCTTGTGATTTCGCAACCTCAGTCACACTGCCGCCGTCAAGAATCGGCACCCTTGACGCACATGGCGTTGCAATAAAAATTGGGGATTTGCAGATATGCCGGATACACAAAATGGCAGCCGTCACAGGGCGCCAAAAAGGGTGCTTTCGGATGAGGACTTCAATCAGTCATCCCTGCGCATTGTCAGGGGCCATCTGATTGCGAATTCGCAAAACGCGCGCAGCACGGCAGGCTACAGTCAAACCGTGTCTTATAGGGCGGGTCGAGGCCCTGGCAACAAAGACATGCAGTTGGGGAGTCCAAGTACTTGGACTTAAGCTTGGTGCCGCACACCAAGCCGGACGGGAACGCTCCCAGACGTGTCAGTCTGACGAGCTGCCATGGGTTTCCCGCCATAACCGCCAGCGCCCAAAACGCTGGCGGGTCCATCCATCGCTACGAGGTTTCTTCGTCAACCAGTTTGTGGCGGATCGCCAGACGCACCAGGGCAGGCACATCGGCCACGTCGAGTTTGGCCATCAGACGGCTGCGGTACGTGGCCACCGTCTTGGGAGAAAGATGGAGGTGTTTGCCAATAGCGGTGCTGGAGAGACCCTTGACCACCATGGCAACGATCTGCCGTTCGCGCGGAGACAGCTTGGCAAGCGGGTCGGCCGCATCCTGCTGGGTGAACGATTGCACTGCCAGCTCAGCCACTTCGGAGCCCAGGTAGCGCCTGCCGATGGCCGCCGCACCGAGCGCATTGGCCAATTCACTGCCTGCTGACCCCTTGAGCACGTATCCCAGCGCCCCCATGCGCATGGCCTCGGCCACCATGCGCGGCTGCGCTGACATCGTCAAGACAACGCAGCGGGTACTCAAATTGCGCCGGTGCAACTCCGCCAGCAGTTCAAAACCCGAGCGCCCTTCCAGATTCAAATCCAGCAGAAGGATGTCGGGCTTGATGCGCTGAATATCTGCCAGTGCGGTGGTGGGGTCGCCCGACTCTCCCACCACGCTATAACCCCACGCCTTGACCAGGGCACGCAGACCCTCGCGCATGATCTGGTGGTCATCAACCATGTACAGGCTGATCATGCTGCCGCCTCCGGAGGCGATGCCCCACCCTGTTCATCGCGCTGCGGGGCATGCAGGTCCGCCAGCGCCTGCCGCAATTCGCGCACGGCCTGATCGATCAAGCTACCCATTTGCCGATCCAGGCGAGCGACTTCGGGCGACATTTTGCCCTGGCGCAGCAGGCCCATGGTGTCATGGCAAATGCGGATTGCGGCCATGGTCTGCCCCAAGCGCTCGTGCAGATTTTGGGCAATGCGCTCCATGTCGCGCCGCTGCAGGGAACCGGAAGTTTCGGCAGCCATGTCAGCTCCCACGCGAGTGCATGTGCGGCAGTCTCATTGCGATCACAACAGTGTTGTGCGCCGGGCGCGCAAGTTCATAGGGTGGGTGCTTCAGCATAGTGCTGGCCCATTGTAAGCAAATACCATGCGACAGCCCGCCGACATGTCCTTGCTGGCACGCTTGCTCTATGGCACCGGCATGCGCCTGCAGACTGAGATTTGATTGATCAACGGTTTTGAGCTGCGACCGAGTGCGCAGACAGGCTTACCTGTAACCGTTCGCGCACTGCTCGAAATATGGCTGCCAGGTTGTCCATGCTGGGGTTGCCGGTAGGCGACAGCATCCTGTGCAAACTCTTGCTTGGCTTGGCGGTCAGCGTTGCGAGATGCTCGAAACCGATTGTGGCGTTCACTAGGTCACGCAAAATCAGGCGCGCTGTTTCTGGCTCACCATTGAGAAACAGTGTTGCCGCCTCATCAAGCAGCGCCTGCGCAAAAGACGCGTCGCTTTGAACGCGTTGAATGACGGTATCTTTGAAATTTCTGGTCAATGCCATTTGTTACCCCTTGTGTTTGCTACCAAATTTGGCGGTCATAACCTTTTTGCGCGCTTTGTACTCAACCAACAATGCCTTGGCTTTGTCGATGTCCCGTTGCTGGCCGCGTTTGGTGCCACCACCGAACAGGACGATGAGCGTGTCGCCATCTTTGGCGAGGTAGATCCGATAACCTGGACCCCAGTCGATGACGTATTCACCCATGCCGTCAAACCACTTGATGCTGGACGTATTGCCCAACGCCATTCGAAGTTTGGCAACGGTCACCTTGGCTGCGGCCTGCGCTGACAGGCTGTCAAACCATTGCTTGTACGGGTTGGATGCATCCTCACGGATGTACTCTTCGACTTTGATTGCCATGCGTTATGGTAACACATGTGTTACTATTAATATAAAGACGAAATTGATGCAAGGGGACCCCTGAAGGAGCCAGCCTGCTGGCGATCGGGTGTGCAGCCAATCGCTTGCAGGCAAACCCCCACAGGATGCATCAGACCAAGTTAGCCGACTCAGGACGGCGTGGCACTCAGCGCAGTGAGGTCAAGGGGGAGGCCGCAGGCCGGAGGACAC
>CAIPBW010000522.1 GCA_903863395.1 uncultured beta proteobacterium | reverse complement strand
GGCGCGCGGGGCCGTGGCGGGCTACAACCGCTATCTGGCTGACCAGGCCGGCAAGCTGCCCGCAGCCTGCAACGGCCAGGCTTGGGTCAAACCGATGACGCTGGCCGAGTTTCGCCGCCAGGCCGAGCTGACCGCAGTGCAAGCGGCCACGGCAGCACTTGCCGACGCCATGCTCGACGCACGCCCACCCGCTGCGGCCACCAGCGCCGTGGCCGAATCAGTCACGCTGGCCGATGCTGCGGAGGTGATGCGCGAGGCCGGTTTGCTTGATTCGCCGTTGGGCTCCAACGCCTGGGCGTTTGGCAAGGACACCACGGCCAACGGCAGCGGCTTGCTGCTGGGCAACCCGCACTTCCCCTGGGCCGGTGTCAACCGCTTCTGGCAAGTGCACCTCACCATTCCCGGCAACCTGGACGTAATGGGCGTGGGCATTGGCAACTTTCCCGGAGTCACCATCGGCTTCAATAAGGACGTGGCCTGGTCACACACCGTCTCCACCGGCAAACGCTTCACCCTGCATGAGCTGACGCTGGCCGCAGGCGACCCCACCAGCTACATGCTCGATGGCCAGGCGGTCAAGATGACGCCGCGCAGCGTGAGCATCCAGGTGCCTGCAGCCAGCGGCGCGCTGGAGACCAAGACGCGCACCGTCTGGTTGACGCGCTGGGGCCCGGTGGTGGTGATTCCGCGCGCCGGACTGAACTGGAGCGCCAAGACCGCCTACGCACTCAAGGACGCCAACCTGGGCAACGTGCGCGCCACCGACTCGTCGCTGGGCTTTGGGCGCGCGCGCAACGTGCAGGAGGTGCGCGAGGCCATGCGCAATATCGGCACGCCCTGGGTCAACACCCTGGCGGCAGACCGCAATGGCAACGTGCTTTACGCCGATGTTTCGGTGGTGCCCGATGTGGACGCCGCGCAACTGCAGCGCTGCGCGCCGAGCAAGCCTGCGGCGGCCTTGCTGGGTGCGGCCGGTCTGGTGGTGCTTGACGGCTCCAGGAGCGACTGCGACTGGAAGCGCGACCCAGCCTCGCCGCAGCCCGGCCTGATCCCGATGGAGCGCATGCCCACCGCCGTGCGCAGCGACTGGATTCACAACAGCAACGACAGCTTTGTGCACACCAACCCGGCGCAAAAGTGGTCGGGCATCTCCCCCCTGGTGGGCGACGCCAGCGTGTCGCGCCCGCGCACCCGTGCGGGCCTGACCCAGATCCCCGAGCTGCTCTCGCGCGGCAAGGTCACGCCCGAGGCAGTGCAGCGGCAGTTGTTTGAGAACCGCAACTTCATGGCCAGCGTGGTCGTGCCCGACCTGCTGGCGGCCTGCGCCAGCGCACCCACAGCGCAAGCGCGCGACGGCTGCGCCGCGCTGCGTGGCTGGGATCAGAGCAACAACGTCGAAGCGCGTGGCGCACACCTGTTTCGCGAGTTCTGGCGCGTAGCGCGCACCGCGGCGGGCGTGCACCGCGTGCCGTTTGATGTCACCCAACCGGCCACCACGCCTACCGGCCTGAACATGGCCGATGCGGCCGTGGCAGCCAAGGTCTGGGACGCACTCACCAAGGCAGTGGATGCCGTGCGCAAGGCGGGCTTTGCGCTTGACGCCACACTGGGCAGCGTGCAGCGTCCGCTAATCACCGACGAAGCGATTGCGCTGCACGGCGGCGACGAATTTGAGGGCGTACTCAACAACCTGGGCAACCAGTTTGCGCCCGGCATCAGTGCCAAGGGCTTGCCCATCGACTACGGCTCCAGCTACATCCAGAGCGTGACCTTTGACGCGCGTGGCCCGGTGGCCCAAGGCATCCTGACCTACGGCCAAAGCACCGATCCGGCCTCGGCCCATGCCAACGACCAGCTGCGTCTGTTCTCGCGCAAGGAGTGGCCGGTGCTGCCGTTCCACGCCGAAGACGTGGCCAAGGCGCGTGTGGGCGACGTGTTGCGCCTGACGCGGCCCTGAGACGTCAGCCCTGAGACGTCGGCGCGTTAGTTGCAACGCCACTGGGTGAAGGCGTCTTCGGGACTGTCGGGGGTGGCTACCACCATGAAGTCCTGGGGCGCGCGCTGCACCACGATCACACCGTAGTCAGCCCAGCCCTGGGCTGCAGCGCTGCGCGCGGCGCTGGCCCACACGCTGCCCAGGTCGCTCACCGCCGTGAACTTCATGCCTTCAAGCCGCGCACGCGCGTCCGGGCTCAAGCGCAGCATGTGCACGTGCAACTGGTTTTGGCTGCGCTGAAACTGCGGGTTGACCACCAGCGCCATGTTCTGCGGCTCAATACGGCTTGCGCCCACGTCCCAGGCAAATTGCCAGATGCCATCGGGCCGATTGGGGTCTTCCACGCCACGCACCACCGCGCGCGGCAGTGCCAGGCCATGCACAAAGTCGGACGGGCAACCGCACATCTTGATATCCCGAAGCGCGGTGTAGCTTGAAGTCAGCGCCCAGACCTCGGTCGTCTTGTTGCATGCCGTGGGCGCGTTGCAAGCGGCATCGGCGCGCGGCGCGCGGCACAGACTGCAGTAGTCGCCCACCTGCGGATCGACGCAGTGGCGCACGATGTCCAGCAGGATGTCACTGCGCTCCAGTGCCAGGGCACTGCCCTGCACCCAAGCCACCAAAACCAGAACCAGGAAGTAACCAAAGATCTTGAAGTGGCGCATGGTGATAAGGGAGTGTGGAAGGTAACGCCCATTCTATGGAGAAATCCATGGTCCTGGCTTCGTCACTGCGAGCATGAAAGGTTGTCATTGCGAGCGAAGCGCGGCAATCCATGTCTTTTGGCCGTCATTGCGAGCGAAGCGCGGCAATCCATGCAGGCATCAAGTCATGGATCGCCACGGCCTGACGGCCTCGCGATGACGGAGAGTGGTGGCCTCGCGATGACGGGTAGGGTCATGAACTACGGCAACATCAATGGTGATCCAGGCGTTTGATGCCCAAGGTCTTCATGATGTACT
>CAIPBW010000521.1 GCA_903863395.1 uncultured beta proteobacterium | reverse complement strand
GGTGACAAGGTGCGCAAGTCGTCGATGGGCGGTGTCAAGACCGCCGCCGAAATCATCAACTTCATGGGTACGGCGATCGAGAGCACGGTGATTGAGTCGATCCGCAACCACGATGTCGATCTGGCCCAGAAGATCATGGACAAGATGTTTGTCTTTGACGACGTGCTCAAGCTCGACGACAAGGCGATCCAGTTGGTACTCAAGGAAGTGTCGTCGGACGCGCTGATCGTGGCGCTCAAGGGGGCACAACCCGAGCTCAAGGAAAAAATCCTGGCCAATATGTCCACCCGGGCGGCTGCTACCTTGCGCGAGGACCTCGAGTCGCGCGGGCCGATGCGCCTGTCCGAAGTCGAAGCGCAGCAAAAGGAAATTCTCAAGACCGTGCGCCGCCTGGCCGAAGAGGGTCAGATTGTTATCGGTGGCGGAGGTGGCGAAGACGCCATGATCTGATGGTGCGCTCCAACAACCGTTTCATTCCCGAAGAAGAAGTTGGCGTTGTTTCCGACTGGAACTTCGGCGCGGTCGATCAGGCATCGCTGCGGTTTGCCGCCAAGCTCAAGGCCCAGGAAATGGCGCACGAGCAGCAGCGCTCCGACGGCGTGCGCCAGGCCGGTTACGCCGAGGGCTTCGCCCAGGGCCACGCCCAGGCCACGCTGGAGGGGCACCGCCAACTCGACGCCTACATTGCCGACCAGGGTCACTGTGAGGCGCAGCGTTTTGGCGACCTGTTTGCCAATGCCCAGGCGCAACTGGCCCAGACCGAGCAGGTCCTGGCAAAAGGCGTTTTGGAACTGGCCTGCGAATTGGCGCGCCAGGTGCTGCGCCACGAAATGTCGGCCAACCCCAATGCCTTGCAACCCGTGATCCGCGACGCACTGGGCGTGCTGGCGGTGGACAGCAAGGCCGCCGTGGTGCGCCTGAACCCGCTCGACCTGGAAGTGTTTGCCGAGGTCTTGCGCCAGGAGTACGCCCATCTGTCGCTGACATTCCTGTCCGACGCTGCCATCACCCGTGGTGGCTGCCTGGTCGAGTCGGCCGGTACGGTGGTGGACGGCACACTGGAAAAGCGCTGGGCGCGCGCCGTTGCCAGTCTGGGGCTGGAATCGTCGTGGGAGGTGGGTGATGCAGACTGAGCACGCCACCAAGTGGAACAACTACCTGGAGCAGGCGCGGCGCAGCGTGGCGCAGCAAAGCACGCTCGAAGTGCGTGGCACGCTCACGCGCCTGACCGGATTGGTGCTGGAAGCCAGTGGCATCCGGGTGCCAGTGGGCTCGCAATGCGTGGTTTCCATGAAGGCGCGCGAGCCGGTGCTGGCCGAGGTGGTCGGGTTTTCCGGCGACCGCGCTTTTTTGATGCCTGCGGGCGATGTCCATGGCTTGTGCGCCGGTGCCGGTGTGGCACCCGCGCCCGCCTACATTGCGGTGGCGCGCATTGGCGAGAACGCCCGCGCCACCACACCAGCGGATACCGGCATGCTGCGCCTGCCCCTGGGCGATGGTTTGCTCGGCCGGGTGGTGGATTCGCAGGGCAAGCCGATGGACCGCAAGGGGCCGATTCTGGATGTGAGTCCGCTGCCGCTGGACCGGCGTCCGATCAACGCCATGGACCGCGCACCCGTGCGCCAACCGCTCGACACCGGAGTGCGTGCGATCAACGCCTTGCTGACGGTGGGACGCGGTCAGCGCATCGGGCTGTTTGCCGGATCGGGCGTGGGCAAGAGCGTGTTGCTGGGCATGATGGCGCGCTACACCCAGGCCGATGTGATTGTGGTCGGGCTGATCGGTGAGCGTGGCCGCGAAGTCAAAGAATTTATCGAAGATATTCTGGGCGAAGAAGGCCGCGCCCGCTCGGTGGTGGTGGCCGCTCCGGCCGACGCGCCGCCGCTGTTGCGTATGCAGGGCGCGTCGTACGCCACGGCGATTGCCGAGAGCTTTCGCGACCAGGGCAAGCACGTGCTGCTGCTGATGGACTCGCTCACCCGCTACGCCATGGCGCAGCGTGAAATTGCGCTCGCCATTGGCGAGCCGCCCGCCACCAAGGGCTATCCGCCGTCGTGCTTTGCCAAGCTGCCTCAGTTGGTTGAGCGCAGTGGCAATGGGCTCAACGGCGTGGGCTCGATCACGGCGTTCTACACCGTGCTGTCCGAAGGTGACGACCAGCAGGACCCGATTGCCGATGCGGCCCGGGCGATTCTGGACGGGCACATCGTGCTCTCGCGCACGCTGGCCGAATCCGGCCACTATCCGGCCATCGACGTGGAACAGTCGGCCTCGCGGGTGATGCACAACGTGGTCTCGCGCGAGCACTTTGAGCTGGCACGCCGGTTTCGGGCGGTGTATTCCAAATACGAGCGCGGCCGCGATCTGGTGCAGATTGGTGCCTACGCCGCCGGCTCGGACCCGGCACTCGACGAAGCCATCGCCCTGCACGATCGCATGGCCGCGTTTCTGCAACAGGATATGTACGAAGCCTCTGCGGCCCACCTGGTCGTGGACGAACTGACGGCAGCCACCACGCTGACCAAGGGCCGCACATGACAATTGATCTGGTCGATGCCTGCATGGATTGCCGCGTCGCTTCGCTCCTCGCAATGACTGCCTTTCGTCATCGCGAGGCCGTCAGGCCGTGGCGATCCATGACTTCGGGGTAACTTGATGCACGGAATTTTCTACAGCAAAGTTTGACTGGAACAGCCATGCCACAGCTAAAAAGTATCCGTCTGGCGATTGAGCTTGCTACCTTGCAGCGTGACGAGTGCGCCAAGTTGTTGGCGCGGTTTCGGCGCAACCTGGATTTTGCAAATGAACAGATGGCGCAGTTGGAAGGCTATGCCGCCGAGACCGATGGGCGCTGGATGGGCGCTCCCCCCGGCATGTTTTCGGCCGAGTTGATTCGTCACCACTACCAGTTCATGGACCGGCTGCAGCAGGCCATTACGCTGCAAAACGGGGCGCTTGCGGGTGTGCAGGGTCAGATCGATCAGGCGACCAAGGATTTGCTCCAGGCTGAGTTTCGTTTGGCCGGACTCAACCAGATCCTGGATGCGCGCCTGAAAGAGCAAGCGCAGGTTCAAAAGCGTCGCGACCAGAGCCATACCGACGAATTTGCATCGATGGCGTACGCCCGTTCGGGCGCACGCAATGTGCAGGGAGAAACACCATGACGATTCAAGCGCAACCGCTACGCGGCGCGACCACCCTGCACGGCCACCGGCCCAACCAGGGCAAGGGTGGCGCAACCAACCCGGGCGCACCGGGCGGATTTCTGAGCGCCCTGGCTGCGGCCGACGATGCTTCAGGCGACGCGCTTGGCGCCACGCTGGCGCTGCCGACGGCGGCGCTGCCCACTGGCGTGCCCGACGCTGCTGTGGTTCAGCCCAATACCCCGATGGATGGCAACGCCCTGCTAGCGCAATCGATGGCCTGGGCGCTGGCACCCAACGCCCAAGGCGTGGGTACCGCTGCGACCGACGCGGCAGGTGCGGCCCTCGCAATGCCGTCCAGAACAAGAGGCACGGTGTTGACCGAGGCGGCGCTTGGCCGACAGGGTATGCCGGGCACAGTCGGCAACCCTGGGGGGCAACTTTTGTCGCGAGCCCCATCGAATACAAGCGCACAAGCGGCTGACGCGAGTCCACAAGCGGGCTTGTCGCCCAACGCCCTGGCAGCACTCCTGCCTGCCGCTGCCGCGTCAGAACAAGCCGGTGCGGCCACCGTTTTGAGCGCCGTGCCGATGCAGGCGCAGGCGCAGGCGGGCCAGACCGCCGCAATCGCGTCCCAAGACCCGCTGACGATTACCGCGTGGGAAGGCATTCGCCTGACCAGCGCAGAAGCGTCCAGCCCCACGCCTACGGGTGCGACCGTGGCCTTGCCTATCCGCCTGGCGCAAACGCCTGCCGCGCTTGCTGTCTCGGCGGCACTGGCGTCACACAGCGTGCCGCAGCCAAGTCTGGCGCCGGCTTCATCCGAAGCGCCTTGGGTGCCCCAGCAACCAGACACCACTGCCCTTGGCACCCATCCGGGCGCGGCTTCTCATGCAGCAGCGTCCCATGCCACCAGCGTCGATCTGCGCGCCGCGCAAATCGAGCGCAGCTTGCAGGGAGCGCCTTTGAGCGCTGGTGCCGCGGCAGCGCCCGCGCCCGACTTTGCTCAGTTAGTCCAGGCCGAAGGGCTGCCGCTGGAGCGGCCCGCGTCCAATTCCAAGGTGGTAGAGGGCGCGCCCGAGGCGCAACTCTTTGGTGTGGCATCGCCCCAGCCCAGTAGCACCGATGTGCCGGTGGCGGCACATGCTGCGCCGGAAGTGGTGGTGGCCGAGCAAGTGGCATTCTGGATTACCCACGACATTCAAAAGGCGCAGTTGAGCGTCGATGGCCTGGGCGACAAGCCGGTGGATGTGAGCATCAGCCTGCAGGGCAACGAAGCCCATGT
>CAIPBW010000520.1 GCA_903863395.1 uncultured beta proteobacterium | reverse complement strand
TGGATCGCCACGGCCTGACGGCCTCGCGATGACGAGGTGAGGGTGTGGCCGCGCGCTGACGAGGTGAGGGTGTGGCCGCGCGCTGACGAGTGGTTTCTGTGGCCTCGCGGTGACGCAGTGGTGGGCTCGCGAAGACGCGCTGTACCAGCGCGAAGACGGGAGGTTGCTGTGCCAGCGCGATGACAAATGGTGAAGTCATGATTTCGATGGCCTCAATCGTTCACTGCCAGTTCGGCGCGCACCGGCTGGGGCTGCAGGTTGCCGGGAAGTTGCGCCTGCAGGTAGCCGGGGAAGTAGGCACCGCTGCACTGGTGTGCGCGTACGGCGGCGATGAAGTCGGCCATGCAGGTGACGGGCGTGCTGAAATGCGTGGCGCAGCGTCCGACTGCAAGGGTCTTGTGGCAGTCGCTGCCGCCGAGGGTGGGCAAATCCATGAGCGTGGCGGCGCGCAGCGCGAGCTGGTTGTCGGCGTCGGTGTTGCTGCCGTTGTGGGTCTCGACTCCGGCCAGGCCTTCAATGTCGAGCAAGCCTTCGAGCAGGCAAGCTAGGCCGACTTCGCGAAACGGGTGCGCAGGCACGCAGATGCCGCCTAACAGGTTGACGCGCTCGATCACCTCGGTCAGCGGCAGGTAGTTGTCGCGCCCCCAGGTGTTCCAGCCATCGTCCTCCACACCATAGGCCAGCAGGTGGCCCCGGTCGGTGGCGATCTCGACGCCGCGCAGCACCAGCAAGCCTTCTTCGCGTCCGACGTGCTCGACCGGCTCCGAGGCCTCGTAGGAGTAATGCTCGGTGATACACACGGCGTCGATGCCCAGCGCCTTGGCACGGCGGATCAGGTCGACCGGCTCCAGCCAGTTGTCATAGGAGTACTTCGTATGACAGTGGGTGTCGATCCACATGGTGCGCGCGCCTTGCTGCGGGGAGGGGGCTCAGGGCAGTTCGTATTCGAGGTTGATGCGCTTGGAGGGCACGAACTTCTGGCGCGAGAAGAATTTTTCCAGCGCGAAGTCGTCCCAGTTGACCAGGGTGTAGACCTTCTTCACGCCTGCGGCCTTCATGTTCATCATGAACTGGTCGAGCATTTCGCTGGCCACACCGTAGTTGCGCAAATCCGGGTGCACGCCCAGGGTGTCGATGGTGGCGGTGGCATCGGTAATGCCGAACTCGCCAAAGAACACATAGCCCATCACAAAGCCTACCACCTTGCCGTCGATCTCGCAGACGATCGAGCAGTTGATGTTGGCCTTGCGGTTGAGCAGCCCGGCAATCTTGCGCTCGTAGTATTCGCGCCGGGATTGCTTGCTGGCGGCTTCGTCGATGCGGACGATGTCATCGAGGTCTTCCTGCTTGAGTACCCGCAGGACGCGTTCTTTGCTAGCCATATTCATTCTCCTTGACGAGGGGCGGGTTCAACCGAACCACTGCCCGTGTGTTTAACCAAACAATTCATCGTTCTTGTCGGGGCTTTGCCCGCGACGAACATAGACCGAGCCCCAGACCTGGCTGGCCTGGCTGCGGTCGGCGGCGTCAAAACAGACGGTGCAGGACTCGGCGTCGTCGGACTTCTTCGCGCCACTGTCTGCCTTGGCGTTGCCAAACTGCTCCACATGCACTTCGTAGCCCATGGCGCGGTAGTTCTCGACCACCTCACTCAACCGGGGCTCGCCAATGGTGGTGCGCAGTACCCAGCCCTGCTGCTGCAGCAAGAACGCCGGGTCGGAGCTATTGGCCGAAGAACCGCACGACGAGGCACTGCACGACGCACCCGACGAGCACGATGCGGCGCTGCTGCAGGAACTGAGCGCCTGCGCAATCGGAATCACAACCTGACTGGTAGCCATTGTTCTGCCTCTCACCAGGAGTGCTTGATGGCACCGGGCGTGCACGCCGCCATGCAGGGCAGGCTGGTGTACCCGGAGGCGGGCTTGCATTCCGAGCAGTCGTAGGCGAGTGTGCGGCAGTTGGGCTTTTTGACCCAGGCCACTTCGTCGTCGTAGTCGTCGGTGATGATCTCGAACATCTGCTTGGGGCAGGCGTTCAGGCAGGCACGCTCGGCAGCACAGCCGATGCACTTGTCCGTATCGATGCTGATGTAGAACTCGCCCGAGCCGTCCTTGTATCCGTAATTGGCAATCATCTGTGGCCTCCTGTTTTCTGTGCAATGCTAGCCGTGCCGCAAGGCCTGAGCCTCAGGCGGCCTTGGCTGCTTGCTTTTGCATCAGGGTGTAGCCAAACAGAGCGGCACCCAGCGCGCCGGCAATCTGGCTGTCGACCTTGGTTTCCATCGCCTTGATGCCCAGCAGCTTTTCGATGCGCTTGACCACGCCGGGGTTCTTGGCAATGCCACCGGTGATGAAGAAGCCTTCTTCGACGCCGATGCGTTCGAGCAGCGACACCACGCGCTCGGCCATGGCCTGGCAGTAGGCGGCGATCACCTTGTTCTTGGTGTAGCCTGCCTTGAGCAGGCCCAGCGCTTCGGACTTGGCAAACACCACGCAGACCGAGGACACGGCGTCGGGCTCGGCGTCGATTTCAAACGAGCGCGGGCCGAGTTCGGCAATCGGGATCTGCATCAGGTCGGAGATCACTTCCATGCCGCGTCCGGTACCGGCAGCGCACTTGTCGTTCATCAGGAAGTTGGTGACCTTGCCTTTTTCGTCGCAGTGGATGGCCTTGCAGTCTTGCCCACCCATGTCGAGGATGGTGCGCACACCGTTGCCACCCATGTAGTTGGCGCCGCGTGCGTGGCAGGCAATCTCGGTGATGGCCTTGTGCGCAAACGGCACGTTGACGCGGCCGTAGCCCGTGCCCACCACGTAGTGGATGTCCTTGAGCGTCATGCCGCACTTGTCCATCACGCCTTGCAGCGCGTTGGTGGCCGAGTCGGGCGAGTTGTTGCCGGTACGCATGCTGTTAAAGCCGTACAGCTCACCATCGACCACCAGCACCGCCTGCGAGGAGACGGAGCCGACATCGATGCCGCAGGTGATGATCTTGGCGCTCTTCCAGTCTTTGGTTTCGTCGACCCAGACGTTTTCCTGCCAGCGCCAGAATTCCTTTTTGGCCGGAACGGTTTCTGCGGTGACTTCGACACTTATTGAACTCATTTTGGTGCTCCTTTGTTCCAGGTGTTCAGTGCTGACGTTCGGCGGCAATCAGGGCGCAGCCCAGCGCGCTGATGTATTCGGGCATGTCGGGCAGCGAAATCTTGTCCACGCCCATGGCGTTCTTGAGCGACTGAACAAAGCCGGCGTTGTGCACCATGCCGCCAATCAGCACCACTTCGCCCTCGATGCCCACGCGGCGCACCATGGCGCAGACGCGGCTGGCCACGGCGTCAAGCACCGCCTTGGCAATGTCGTTCTTGGGCGTGGCCGAGTGGATGAGTGACACCACTTCGGACTCCGCAAACACGGTGCATTGCGCGTTCATGGGGATGGTCTTGTCCGACTGCAGGCTGGCGTCGCCAAATTCCTTGAGCGTCATCTGCAGCGCGCGTGACATGGCTTCGGCAAACGAGCCTGCACCGGCGGCGCACTTTTCGTTACCGGCAAAGTCGATGGCGCGGCCCAGCTCGTCGGTCTTCATGCCACGGCCTTCTTCGGCACCCACATCCACCACCGTGCGCCCGAGTGGGTACATGTAGTTGGCGCCCTTGGCGCCGGCCGTCATTTCGGTAATGCCTTCGGTGGCAAAGGCCACCTGCTTGCGCCCGGCACCGGTGGCGAAGACTGCGCTGACCTGGTCGCGTGTGATGCCAGCTCCGGCAAGCACATCGCTGTAGACTTTTTCTGCGGCCTGGTCGGGGTCGAGGTCGCCCGGCATCATGATGTGCGTCTTCTTCACGGCGAACTTCAGTTGGGGGGCGCCATCCACGTGGACGCTTTCGAGCAGCACCACTTTGACGGTGCGCGAGCCCATGTCTATTCCTGCGGTAATCATCTTGGTCTCCTTGCAAATGTGCGGTTACGCTGCTTGGCGGTGTTGGCCAAGCTGCTCCATGAAGGCATCGACGCGGGCCTGGGTGCGCACTTCGTCAAATTCGCGCTCGTCGCCCATGTTGCCTTCGAAGGTCATGATCGGCACGCCAGCCTTGGCAATGCCCATGCGGTTTTCCATGATGCCCAGGGAAAGGCCTTCGCAGCCACGGTTCAAGTGCAGCATCACGCCATCGACCTGCCACTCCTTGACGATGCGCAGCATCATCTCGGTCTTGAGGCGTGGGTCGTAGAAGTGCTGCCACTGGGGCTTGGACAGGTTCCAGTCGGCGTACAGGCGCAGCGCGGTCTGGCGGTCGTTGATCTCGATGCCCTTGTCCCAGGGCAGGGTGCGTCCGCCCCAGCTACCGTCGGGCTTGGTTTCCCAGATGCCTTCGAGCGCAAAGGTGTAGAGCGAACCAACGGAGATTGCACCAAAGGTTTCCAGGTAGCGGAAGATCTTGAGGAACGACCACGGCGGCTGCGTGTCCGACATCATGCGCACGCTCTCGTTGGGCACAGCAGCGATGCCGCGTGCCACGCGGTCTTTCACTTCGTCGTACAGCTCGTCGTAGAAATCGGCACACCACTGCGACGACTTCGATAGCGTTGCCAGCACGTAGAGCGAGTACATGGTTTTCTCGTCCAGCGGCGCGGGCTTGACCTTGTTCAGGGCGCAAATGTCGGCCCAGCGGCTGGTCGAGCGCATTTCGTTCTTGACGGCCTTGATGAACAGCTCGTCATTGAACTTGCGTCCGGTGGACTTCTCCAGGAACTCGATGCCTTCGTTGAGCTGGCCCACCATGTAGTCCAGGCGCGCATCGGTCATGTCCTTGTACGGGCCCACGCCCACGTCCACATAGAACTGGGGCACTTGCTCGGCCAGCGCGACGTGTTGGTACCACTTGGAGTGCGAGCAGCAGATCTGCGACTGGAAAATGAAGTCGGGCTTGGGGAACTTGCCACCAAACAGGTACTTGTCCAGGTGCATGCCGCCCCAGTAGATACGCATGTACGAGCACAGGTCACGCGCAAAGCCGTAGGACTCGGCCGCGTCCATGCACTCCTTGGCAAACTTGCGGTCGTGCGAGACGGCTGCGGCATAGGGCTCGCCGGTGAGCGAGTACACGTCTTCGCCCAGACCGGCGGGCAGCGCGTCGAGCGCCCAGGCCGAGCCGGACCAGCGCAGGCCGCCATTGTCGTGCGCCTTGGCGTAATTGAGGTAGTACTGCTCGCGCAGTTCCTTGGCTTTTTTCCAGAGCTTGAGGGGCTCGCTTGGATACTTGTTCTGCATGGACGGTGTCTCCCTTCAAGTCAAAAAAGGTCTTCTTCGCTCATCGTTTCGAGGAAAGCCTCGACCCGGATGCGGAAGGGACCAATCGGGTTGGTGATATCGAATTCGAGGAACAGCGTGGGAATGCCGTTGGCTTCCAGGTGCCGCTTCAAATCCGGGTAATCGCCTTCGTGGGGATCGCAAAACTTCTGCTGCAGGAAGATCGCTGCACGCGCGTTGAACTCTTTGGCCAGCCCGAGCACGTGGTCAAAGCGGGTATGGGTGGGGTAGTCCTTGGTGGGGCAGGCCGGGCGGTCGCAGTAGCGGTCGGCAATGGCCTTGATCACGTCGTCGTCGGGCTTGGACGCGTTCCAGAAGTAGCGGGTGCCCGAGCACTGGTCGTCAATCACGATGGTCGAGCCCACCGACTCGACCATGGCCATGAAGGCCACGTCGTCGTTTTCCGAGCCGATGGTCATGAAGCGCACGCCTTCGGGGCGGTTGATGTTGCGCTGGGGCAGGGCGGCGAGCACCTTCTTCAACTGCTCGTTGTGCTCGCGCTTGTCGACAAACTGTGCGCTCAGCGATGCGTACAGCGCTTCGACGCCGGTGACCTGCGGGTTGGCGGCCTTGCGGTATTCAAACAGCTCGCGCAGCAGGCGCCGGTTTTCGTCCACCACGGCCAGCGCTTCGCGCAGCATGGCGTCGGTAAGTTCCTTGCCGGTGAGGGCTTGCAGGAACACGCGGAACGATTGCAACTCGGCATGGTGTGCCTTGCGTGCATGGGGCGACTGCACCTCGTTGGGCATGGGCACGTAGTAGTCCCACTGCACGCTCGGCACATTGCTGCGCCACGAACTGAAGGTTTGGCGGTACTGGATGCACGACTGCGTGAGCGTGACACCATCGCAGTAGTCAAAGCGGCCCAGCAACCCTTGTGCCAGCGAATCACGGCAGAACGGGCAGAACATGCCGAAGATGTGCGGCTCGGTCACGTTTTGCGGTTCGTGTGCTCCGAGTACGCGCACCGGCAGCATATTGGCGGCAATCAGCAATTCTTCTGCCGTGTAGGTACACATCGTGGCCACCACTTGGCCACCCGTGCGCTGCTTCCAGCCACGCGCGTAGTCGTGGCGCTTTTCATACCAGTCCTTGAACTGGTCAAATAATCCGTCGCTCATCAGGTCGTCTCCTTTTCGCAAAGTTGGCTCATTGCTTCTGCGATATGTGCAATATAGCGCAGTCAGTGCACTATAAGACGGAGTGTGCTATATAGTGCACTTTTCAGGAGAAATCTATGAAAAGGTTGATTTTTATCAAACAAACGGGATTCGGAGAACCCGGTAAATCCGGAATCGGGTACACGCCCTTGCGGAGCGGAAATCAGACCGTGACGTATTGCAGCAGTTCGGCAAAGCTCTGCTCGATTGCCTGTCCCGTGGTGTTGACGGTGGCGTCGGCTTTGCGGTACATGGGTTCGCGCCCGAGCAGGATGCGCTCCAGGTCTTTCATCGCTTCGCGGTTGTCATCCATGGGTCGCTGGTCGCCTTGGGCCACCACGCGCTCCATGTGCTCGGCGGGGCTGGCCTTGAGCCAGACCGTGTAGCAGGAACTCAGCAACTCGTCGAAGGTGGCGGGCTCGGTGGAAATGCTGCCGCCGGTGGAGAGCACAAAGCGCTCGTGGGTTTCAATCAGCCACTCCAGCGCGCGGCGCTCGTAGCGCCGGTAGGCTGCTTGACCGTAGAGCGAGAACACCAGCGACACCGGGGTACCGGCGATCTGCTCGATCACCGTGCCCAGCTCAATGAAGTGCACCTGCAGGTGCGCCGCCAGCATCTTGCCCAGTGTGCTCTTGCCCGCGCCGCGCAGGCCCACCAGGGCGATGCGCTGGCGCCGACTCTTGGTCTCAAAGTTGTCGCGCAGCAGGGCGCGGGCTTCCACCAACTGCGGCTGCGACAGGCGCGAGAGAAACTGCTCCAGCAGTGTCAGTTCGGCGGCTTTCTCCGGACCGACCCGAACGATTTCTTCCAGCGGCATGGCCATCGCCTGTGCCACCTGGCGCAGGCGCAGGATCGAGATATTGCCTTCGCCGCCTTCGAGCTGCGCCAGGTAGCGCATGGATACGCCCGAGTCGCGTGCCAGGATTGCGCGCGTCATGCCACGGCGCACGCGCAGGTCGCGCACATGCTCGCCCAAGGCGCGCAGGTAGGCGGCGTCGTCGCCCGTGGAGGGCGCTGCGCTGCTCTCGGGTGCCACGGCATCCGTGGACTCGGGCGCGTCGGGCGAGGGGTCGGGTTGCGGTTCGTGCATGAAGACTCGCGTGTAGCTAGGGTATTCCCGAATTATTGCAATATAGTGCTTGACATACGGTGCTTGGTACTTTATCTTTTCGTGTGTGCAGCATAGTTCACACCAGAATTGTGCTGACAAGCAACATATTACACCTGAGTTACCGTATGCCAAGCACTGAATTTCGGCGACAACTGACAGAGCTTACCGCGCAATTGGCGGGGCGTTCCCTCGACGCCGAGCTGGACGCTTGGTTAAACGCCACCTGGGGCGCTGGCAGCGCGACCTATCTGGCCTTGAAACAGCAGTGCGAGGCTGGAGTCGCGCAGGGCTGGCTGTGCCAGCGCGAGGGTGGAGGCATCCGTTACGGGCGGGTGTTCAAGCCTGCTGACGAGTTGCAGGGTTTCTCGGTCGATGTGGTGGACATGCAAGACATTGCCGGGCCACACCACGTGCATCCCCTGGGCGAGATCGACCTGATCATGCCCATCGACAGCGCCGCACAGTTTGATGGCAGACCCGCCGGGTGGCTGGTCTGCCCGCCCGGCAGCGCCCACCGACCGACCGTGACGCAGGGGCGCGCGCTCGTTTTGTACCTGCTGCCCCAGGGCAGCATCACATTCACCCCGGCGTGAGCGCGGCCCCACCGAAATTACTTGCAATCCCGCTTCATGGCCTTGCCGCCGTGGGCCATAAAAACAGGAGACAGACATGAGTTCAAGCCAAGATGCCAGCCCCGCGCCCGAGGTGGCCGCGCCGGGCGAGCGTTTCAACTTTGCCCAGCACCTGCTGGAGCGCAATACGGCGCGTGCCGACAAGGTGGCTTTCATCGACGACCTGGGCACGCTCAGCTACGGGCAACTCGACGAGCGCGTGCGCCGTGTGGCAGCGGGCCTGCACGACCTGGGCATCAAACGTGAAGAGCGTGTGCTGCTGCTGATGCTCGACTGCAATGACTGGCCGGTGAGCTTTTTGGGCGCGATGTACGCGGGCCTGGTTCCGGTGGCGGTGAACACCTTGCTCACGGCCGATGACTATGCCTACATGCTTGAGCATTCCCGCGCGCAGACGGTGCTGGTGTCGGGGGCTTTGCTGCCGACGCTGAACCTGGCGATGACACGCTCCGACCACGAGGTGCACAAGGTCATCGTCTCGCGCCCTGTCGCTCCGTTGCACCCCTCCGAGGTGGAGTTGGAAGCGTTTGTGCAAGCACATGCGCCGCTGCACAAGGCGGCAGCCACGCACCCGGACGATCCGGGCTTCTGGCTCTATTCCTCGGGCTCGACCGGGCGCCCCAAGGGCACGGTGCATTCGCACGCCAACCCCTACTGGACGGCAGAACTCTATGGCAAGGCGGTGCTGGGCCTGACCGAAAACGACGTCTGCTTTTCTGCGGCCAAGCTGTTTTTTGCCTATGGCCTGGGCAACGGCCTGAGCTTTCCGATGAGCGTGGGAGCCACCACGATTCTGATGGCCGAGCGGCCCACGCCGGACGCCACCTTCAAGCGCTGGCGCGGGCAAGGTACAGGTGGTGTGCGCCCGACGGTGTTCTTTGGGGCACCGACCGGCTTTGCCGGGATGCTGGCGTCACCAGCCTTACCGGCCAGGGAAGAACTGGCGCTGCGACTGGCTTCGTCAGCGGGTGAGGCGCTGCCAGCCGAGTTGGGCACGCGCTTTACGGCGCAGTTTGGGGTGGAGGTGATTGACGGCATTGGCTCCACCGAGATGCTGCACATCTTCTTGTCGAACAAGCCCGGGCAGGTGCGCTACGGCACCACCGGCTGGCCGGTGCCGGGCTACACCATCGAGCTGCGCGGCGACGATAACCACCCGGTGGCCGATGGCGAAACCGGCGACCTCTACATCCAGGGCCCGTCGAGCGCGCTGATGTACTGGGGCAACCGCGAGAAGACGCGTGAAACCTTCCAGGGCGGCTGGACCAAGAGCGGCGACAAGTACGTGCGCAACGCCGACGGCACCTACACCTACAGTGGCCGCAGCGACGACATGCTCAAGGTCAGTGGCATCTATGTTTCGCCGTTCGAAGTGGAAGCCACCCTGGTGCAGCACCCCTCGGTGCTGGAAGCGGCAGTGATCGGCCTGATGGATGCCGAAGGCCTGACCAAGACCAAGGCCTTTGTGGTGCTCAAGGATGGCGCACAGTCGAGCGAAGAAGAGCTCAAGGCTTTTGTGAAGGACCGACTTGCACCGTACAAATACCCGCGCGTGATCGAGTTCATTACCGAGTTGCCGAAGACGGCCACCGGCAAGATCCAGCGCTTCAAACTGCGCGAGCGCAGTGCAGGGACGCAGTGAACCAAGCCCCCAACCTGGTGGAGGTGGATTGGTGCGGCCGTGCGGTGCGCATCGAAGTGCAGTGGCTTGCGCGTGAAAAATCGCATCGGCCGCTGCTCATCTTCCTGCACGAAGGCTTGGGCTCGGTGGCGATGTGGAAGGATTTTCCGCAGCTCCTGTGCGCGGCGGCAAATTGCCGGGGACTGGTCTATTCGCGCCCGGGCTATGGCCGCTCGACCCAGCGCAGCGAGGACGAAATCTGGAACCCCGACTTCATGCACCGCCAGGCTTACGAGGTGTTGCCCGCGCTCTTGCAAGCCCTCGGGCACGACAGCGAAGCCGATCCCCCAACCCTGTTCGGGCACAGCGATGGCGGCTCGATTGCGCTGCTGTACGCAGCGCGCTTCCCCGCACGTGTTGCCAGTCTGGTGGTGGTGGCACCCCACATCCTGGTGGAAGATATTTCGGTGGCCAGCATCGAGCGTGCACGCACTGCCTACCTGGAGCCGGGCCTGCGCCAGCGCCTGGGCGCGTACCACGACGACCCCGACTCCGCCTTTTGGGGTTGGAACCGCATCTGGCTCGACCCCCGCTTTCGGGACTGGTCGATTGCCGACGAGATTGCCCCCATTCGCTGCCCCGTGCTTGCAATTCAGGGCGCAGACGACGAATATGGCACCCTGCAGCAGATCCATGGCATTGCACAGCGTTTGCCACAAACACAACTGCTTGAGCTACCCGACTGCGGCCACTCGCCGCACCGGGACCAGCCCGATCGGCTGATAAGCGCAGTCACCGACTTTTTGAACCACCATCACACCAAAGGAGACACACCATGAAACTTGTTCGTA
>CAIPBW010000519.1 GCA_903863395.1 uncultured beta proteobacterium | reverse complement strand
TGCAGTCGCAAGCCCAGGCGCGGGGCGGCCATGCGACGCTGTTTGTGGCACCCGGCGCGAATGCTCTGCCGCTGAGTGGCAGGTTCGCCCCGAAGAATGCGGCCGAGACCGCAATCGAACAACGACTAAAAAAGAGCTTCGATCCGCACGGCATCTTCAATCCGGGCCGATTGACGGCCGCGCACTGAAGGGGGGACGCCATGCAAATCACCCTCGCCCCCGAATACCGCGACACCCGCGACGGCCTCGCCGCCCAGGCCATTGTGCGCAAGTGCGTGCACTGCGGCTTTTGCACCGCGACCTGCCCGAGCTACCAGATTCTGGGCGACGAACTCGACAGCCCACGCGGACGCATCTACCTCATCAAGCAGGTGCTCGAAGGCACCCAACCCAGCCGCAAGACCCAATTGCACCTGGACCGCTGCCTGACCTGCCGCAATTGCGAAACCACCTGCCCCAGCGGCGTGAACTACGGGGAGCTGATCGACATCGGTCGCAAGCTGGTGGACGACAAGGTGCCGCGCCCGGCGCTGGAGCAGGGCGTGCGCTGGGCGCTCAAGGAGGGCATTCCCTCGCCCCTGTTTGCGCCTGCCATGAGGGTTGGACAGATGCTGCGCCCGGCGCTGCCAGCAGGCATTCAGGCCAAGGTTCCGCCGCGCCAGGAGAGTGGCACCTGGCCCACGCGTGAACACGCGCGCAAGGTGCTGCTGTTGGCAGGCTGCGTGCAGCCCGCCATGGCACCCAACATCAACCATGCCAGCGCGCGCGTGCTCGATGCCAGTGGCATTCAGACCCTGATCGCGCCCAAGGCGGGCTGCTGCGGCGCGGTGAAGTTCCACCTCAACGACCACGACGGCGGCCTGGACCATATGCGCGCCAACATCGACGCCTGGTGGCCGCTGGTGGAGTCGGGCGCGGTGGAAGCGATTGTGATGAACGTCTCGGGCTGCGGCCTGATGGTCAAGGAGTACGGCCACCAGTTGCAGGGCGATCCGCACTACGCCGCCAAGGCGGCGCGCATCAGTGCTTTGAGCAAAGACATCAGTGAACTGCTGCCCGACATCGTGGCGGCGCTGCGCACCAGCCGCCCGCAGTTGCGCGAAAAAATTGTCGCCAGCGCGCCCACGCTGGCGTTTCACCCGCCCTGCACCTTGCAGCACGGCCAAAAGCTCAAGGACGGCGTGGTGGCACACCTTAGCGCCCTGGGTTTCAACATCCGCATGGCCAGCAGCGAGTCGCACCTGTGCTGCGGCTCGGCGGGCACCTACAGCATGCTCAACCCGCAGATCGCCACCCAATTGCGCGACCGCAAGCTTGGCCACCTGGATGCGCTGCACGCGCAGGTCATCGTCTCGGCCAACATCGGCTGCATCACGCACCTGCAAAGCGGCACCGCAACCCCGGTGCGCCACTGGGTGGAGCTGCTCGACGCGGCACTCAGCGCGGGCTGACAGATGGTGGTCTGCAGGTGCGGGATGCAGATGGATCTTGTGGGAGCCAGCCTGCTGCGATGAAGTTTGTTGCCAATCGCCGAGAGGTCAAACACCATGTCGAAAACGTCTAAACGCCCAACCGTGGTAATGCCAACGGCAGAAGAAGACCGGGCCATTACCAAGGCAGCCCGCAGCGACCCGGATGCCTTGCCACTCACGCCCAAGCAACTCAAGGCGATGGTGCCCATGTCTGCCGTGCCCGCCAGGCCAACCATTCCGAAGGCCGCAGTCCGTAGCGCGCCAGCACGCCTTCGTGCAGGCGGTGCAGTTCTTCGGTGATCAGGGCCAGAACGCTGTCGCGGTCTGATTCGGGCACTTCGTGGGCGACGGCCTCCTGGATGGGTTGCAACGGGTCTTGCTCGGGGTGCTGCACCGCGCGCCGTATGCTGGTCTTGATGAGGTCCCGCCAGGCTAGGCGCAGGGGGTCGGGTTCGCTCCGTTCCTGGCGGATGGCCAGGTATTCCTGGGTGGAGCGTTCATAGGCCCAGACGTACAGGTCGCGCAGCAATTCCACCCGTGTCATTTCGTACACGCCGAGCATGGCGCGGCTGTACGTGCCTGCGGGTGCATGGGCGGGGGTGGTGCGCCCCATGCGGTGCAATTGCCTGCGCAGGCCTTCGGGGAGGTACCAGGTCTGGTTGGGCTGGTAGGCCAGCAGAAAGTCGGCTTGGCAGCCCACAGGTTTGCGCTCTGTGAGTGGTTGCTCGATGTAGGCGAGGATGTCGCGGCTGTCGGCCGATTGCGGCACGATGTCGGCCAGTTGCTGCGCCGCAGCCAGGCTTGCGGGTTTCAGATAACGGCGCGAACGGCCTGCACCCTGGGTCTGTAGCTGCCCACTAGCCACCATCTGCCCGAATCGGCGCTGCGCGGTCCGGCGCGGCACGTCTGGATGCAAGGCAAGCAATTGCCCCAGGCTCAGGCCCGCAGGGGCGGAGTCAAGGCTGTGCAAAAAGGCGTCCGTGGAGGGCATGGTGGATGGTGCGCAAGCTGCTGATTTGGCGCGATTTAGCTGAGGATGGCCGGAATCGCGCCAAACGCCCCCCTGCCACCACGCTGTCAGTACACCCGTCGCACACTCCAGCGCCAGCACCCCCGTGGTGGTCTACATCCTTGCAATTTGAATACGCGATGTTAAAAATGCAAGGCTGTTTGGGCGCGATGCAGGAGCCTCGGCCTCACTCTGCCAGCACCGCTTCGATGTCCTTGGCCAGGCTGGCTGGGGTGTCGGTGGGGGCGTAGCGCTTGCGTACCTGGCCGTCTTTGCCGACCAGGAACTTGGTGAAATTCCATTTGATCGACTTGCTGCCCAGCAGGCCCGGGGCCTCCTTGCTGAGCCACTGGTACAGGGGGTGGGCATCTGCGCCATTGACGTCGATCTTGGCCATCATCGGAAAGCTCACGCCGTAGTTGAGCTGGCAGAACTGTGCGATCTCGCTGTTCTCGCCCTTGTCCTGCGCGCCGAACTGGTTGCAGGGGAAGCCCAGCACCGCCAGGCCCTGGCCGCCGTAGGTCTTGTGCAGTTCTTCCAGCCCGGCAAACTGCGGCGTAAAGCCGCAGGCGCTGGCGGTGTTGACGATCAGCAGGGCCTTGCCCTTGAACTGCTTCAGGGGCACAGACTTGCCGGAGATGTTCAGGGCGTCAAAATCGTGGATCGTGGTCATGGGTTCTCCGGGTCATCAACAATGGGCCAACCATAGCACTGGGCAGAAGTCCTTGCCATGGCGGGTATTTCAGGGTTCACCCGCGCGTGCCGACAGCAGTGCTGCCAGCAGGATCAGTGCGCCACCCATTGCTGTGCGGGGCGTGATCTGCCCGGCCCCCAGCAGCACCGATGACACGCTGGCAAACACCACCTCGGTGAGCATGATGATCGAGGTGCTGCCCGCTGCCAGGCGCGCCGCGCCATATTGCAACGCCAGATTGCCGACCAGGAGAG
>CAIPBW010000518.1 GCA_903863395.1 uncultured beta proteobacterium | reverse complement strand
CTGTGCACCGACAAGACCGGCACGCTCACCCAAAACCGCATGAGCGTGGCCGAGATTGCCATTCGCACCGTGCACGGCATGGAGTTGTGGCAGGCCGATGGGGCAGCGCCGGGTGCGCAGTTTCATGCCCTGCTCGACAGCGCCGTGCTGGCCAGCGAGATTGACGCCGTGGACCCGATGGAAAAAGCCATCCACACCCAGGCACGCGCGCACCTGCCCACGCGCGGCGAGCACCCCGGCTGGGAGCTGATTCACGAGTACAGCCTGAGCACGGCCATGCTGGCCATGTCGCACGTGTGGGAAGTGCCGGGCCAGGACAGCCACGCGGTGGCGGTCAAGGGCGCGCCCGAGGCGGTGGTGGACCTGTGCCACCTGGACGCAGCGCAGCAGCGCGAGGTACTGCACACCGCACAGGCCATGGCAGCGCGCGGTCTGCGCGTGCTGGGAGTGGCGCGCGCCAGCTTCGAGACCCACGCCTGGCCGCAAAACCAGCACGACTTTGCCTTTGAATTCATGGGCCTGGTGGCGCTGGCCGATCCGCTGCGCCCGCTGGTGGCGCAGGCCATCAGCGAATGCCGCGCCGCAGGCATCAAGGTGGTGATGATCACCGGCGACTTTGGCAGCACCGCGCAGGCCATTGCCGCGCAAGCGGGCCTGGACACCCAGGGCGGATTGCTCAGCGGCAGCGAGATGGCCGAACTGAGTGACGCGCAACTGCGCGAGCGCGTCGGCCAGACCACGGTGTATGCGCGCGTGCTGCCCGAGCAAAAGCTGCGCATCGTCAACGCGCTCAAGGCGCGCGGCGAAGTGGTGGCCATGACCGGCGACGGCGTCAACGACGCGCCCTCGCTCAAGGCGGCGCACATCGGCATCGCCATGGGCCAGCGCGGCACGCACGTGGCGCGCGAAGCCAGCGCCCTGGTGCTGCTGGACGACGACTTCAGCTCGATCGTGCACGCCATCCGGCTGGGGCGGCGCATCTACGACAACCTGCGCAAGGCCATGGCCTTTGTGCTAGCGGTGCATGTGCCCATTGCCGGGCTGTCGCTGCTGCCGCTGCTGGTGGGCCTGCCGGTGGTCTTCATGCCGGTGCACATTGCATTTTTGGAACTGGTGATAGACCCGGTGGGCTCGTTTGTGTTTGAAGCCGAAGTGGAAGAGTCCGACGTGATGCTGCGCCCGCCGCGCGACCCGCAGGCGCCGCTGTTTTCCAGCAGCCTGATGGTCTGGAGCCTGATGCAGGGCGTCGCCATTTTGCTGTGCAGCGCCAGTCTGTTTGTGGCGTTGCTGGCGCAAGGCATCAGCCCTGAGCAGGCGCGCGCCACCACCTTTGCCGCGCTGGTGCTGGCCAACTTCGGGCTGATTGTGGTGAACCGCTCGTTTGCCGCATCGTCAGCGCGCGCGCTGCTGCGCCCCAACCCGGCGCTGCAGCGCATCTTTGCAGCCACGCTGGCCTTGCTGCTGGCGGCGCTTTACGTGCCAATGCTGCGCACGCTGTTCCACTTTGAGGCCCTGTCGCTGCCGCTGGTGGCCCTGGCCGTAGCGGTGGGGCTGGGCACGACGCTGCTGCTCGAAGGGCTCAAGCGCCTGGCGCGCTCGACGCTGCTGCCTGCGGCGCTGCGCAACACGGCATAGGGTAAGCTCGGCGCTTTTGCTCCCGGTCGGGTTCGACCTACTTCATGGAAACGCTCTTCATCTCCACCGGCGTGGTGGCCCTTGCCGAAATCGGCGACAAGACCCAACTGCTGGCCTTCATTCTGGCGGCACGGTTCAAGAAGCCCGCGCCCATCATTGCCGGCATCCTGGTGGCAACGCTCTTCAACCACGGCCTGGCCGGTGCCTTGGGGTCGTGGATCACCACCACGCTCACGCCCGAAGTGCTGCGCTGGGTGCTGGGCCTGTCGTTCATCGCAATGGCGGTGTGGACCATGATCCCCGACAAGATTGAAGAAGAAGAGACCCGCATTGCTGGCCAGTTGGGCGTATTTGGCGCAACCCTGATCACCTTCTTTCTGGCCGAGATGGGCGACAAGACGCAGATCGCCACGGTTGCCATGGCGGCCAAGTTTTCCAACCCCTGGCTGGTGGTGGCGGGCACCACGCTGGGCATGCTGATTGCCGATGTGCCAGCGGTGTTTGTCGGCGAGCGCTTTGCCGCGCGCATCCCCATGAAACTGGTGCACAGCATTGCAGCGGGCATTTTTGCGCTGCTCGGCCTGGCCACGCTGGCCGGTGTGGGTAAAAACCTGGGCTTTTAACGATGGCTGAAGAACCGCTGCAACACTGGATTCACGACCACGTGTTTGACCACGGCAGCCACGCCGCCGAACGTGGCACGCGGCTGGTGATGTGGATCACGGCGCTGACCATGGTGGTGGAAATCGTGGCCGGCTGGTGGTTCAACTCCATGGCCTTGCTGGCCGATGGCTGGCACATGAGTTCGCACGCCGTAGCCATTGGGTTGAGCGCCTTTGCCTACGCAGCGGCGCGGCGCTATGCCAGCGATCCGCGCTTTGCCTTTGGCACCTGGAAGATGGAAATTCTGGCCGGCTTTGCCAGCGCCATCTTTTTGCTGGGGGTGGCAGCGCTGATGGTGGCGGGCTCGGTCGAACGGCTGTTTGCACCGCAGGCAATCCACTACCAGGAAGCGATTGTCATCGCCGTGCTCGGGCTGGCGGTCAACCTGGTGTGCGCGCTGATTCTGGGTCAAGCGCACGACCACGGGCACGGGCATGGGCACGACCACCACGCGCACGATCACGCGCATGGACATGACCACCATCACGATCATGCGCAAGAGCGCGATCAGGGCCACGAACATGGTCATGCGCAGCACCACGACCTCAATCTGCGCGCGGCCTATGTGCACGTGATTGCGGACGCGGCTACCTCGGTGCTGGCGATTGTGGCGCTGGTGGGCGGCTGGATGTACGGCTGGTCGTGGCTCGACCCGGTGATGGGCATAGTGGGTGCGGTGTTGGTGGCGCTGTGGTCCAGGAACCTGATCCGCCAGACCGGTGCGGTGCTGCTCGACCGCGAGATGGACCACCCGGTGGTGGAAGAAATCCGCGACGTAGTGCGCAGCGCCACAGTCGATGCGCCCACCGACCTGACCGACCTGCACGTCTGGCGCGTGGGCAAACAGGCGTACGCCTGCGCCCTGACCCTCGTGACCGCCAACCCCGACCTGAGCGCGCAGCAGGTGCGCCAGTGGCTCGCCCAGCACGAAGAGATCGTCCACTCCACCATCGAAATTCACCGCAAGCCGAGGTAAGACTCAGGCAAACAGGCCGTGCAGGTACCAGCGCGCGCGGGCGGTGGTGGCGCTGTGCAGTCGCTCGCGGTAGATCCAGACCCGCCCTGCCACCGGGCTGCGCGCCACAAAGTAGTCGCGCAGCGCGCTGCCCGCATCGGTGTCGAGCCAGCCCGCCTCCAGCCGCTGCGGCCCGGCCAGCAGTTGCAGCGGCCCGTGGTAGTGCGGCACACCTGCACGCAGCACCAGTGCCTCGGGTGGCTCCACCAACCAGCACGGGTAGCACCCGGCATCCAGCACGGGTGCGCCGATTTGTGCAGCGGCAACGCCCGCTGGTGCCGCGCCTGATGCACCTGAATGAATAGCATCGGCGAGTGCCGCACGCCACTGCTGCATGCGCTCGGGGCGGTGGTCGGCGGCGAGCGTGGGCCGCAACACCTGCTGCGGGCCCAGGCGCGCGACCAGGCGTTCGAGCAACTGCTGCAGACTGTCGCCCGCGCGCACCTCGTCCCACAGCAGGCTGCGGCTTTCTCCGGCCAGCGCTTGCGTCTGCAGCGTGCGCAGGCGCAACCCGATCACCGGCGCGGGCAGCGTCACCCGCGCCAACTGCTCGGCCAGCAGGCGCTGCACGTGCTGCATCTCCTGCGCGGGCTCGGCCGTTTGCAGCCGCAACTGCCCATGCGCGCCACCTTGGTGGTGGGCGTCCACGTGCTGCGCGTTGGAGCGCCGTGGGTCGAGCTCCCAACGCAGCTCCAGCACCAGCACCCCGCGCTGGCGTGCCTGTAGCCAGAGCTGCAACTGCGCGAGCAGCCGCCGCGCAGCAAACAGCAGCGCCGGGGCCGACTCGACGCTGGTGGCGAGTTCCAGCGCCACATCAAACACTTCGGGCAGTTGCAGCCAGGGGTAGGCCTCGGGGCGCGCTCCGTAGGCACGGTCGAGCGCATCGACCAGCGCCGCGCCGCAACGCCGTGCCACACCGCCGCGCGGCAAGGCGCGCAACTGGCCCCAGGTCTGGCAGCCCAGCCGTGCCAGCAGCCCCAGGTGCGGGCGTGCCGCTGCCAGCGCGTGCAACGGCAACTGGTCGCGCGGGCTGTGCGGTGCGTGACTCCAGAGCCGCCCCAGCGCCAGCAGCGAGGTGGCACCGTGCGCATATTCCAGCGGGCCAACCGGGTTGTCTTGCGTGCCCAGGCGTGCAGCCAGGGCGGCGCGGCCACCAAACAGGCGCTCGCTGGCGCTCACCTCCAGCACCAGCGCCGCCTCCACCTGCGCCACCAGTGGCGTGAACTGCAAGGCCCACCAGCCCAATGCCGTTGCCGCGTCCGGCAGCAAGGGTGGCGCAGCGCCAGGTGCCTCAGGCGCGCGCTGCAGTGCGATCCAGTGCATTGCCGCCCTCCGCAAAAGCCGCTGGTACTGCGCCCGCCTGCCCGCAGCGCGCCGCCGCCTCCAGAACCACCTGGGGCGGCGACCACGCCGCCAAGCACACCGGCTGCTCCAGCGGTGGCCCGCGGCGCTTGAGAAAGTGCACCTGCAAACCGTCGCTGTGCGCGCAGGCAGCG
>CAIPBW010000517.1 GCA_903863395.1 uncultured beta proteobacterium | reverse complement strand
TCCTCGTAGCTCACGCCCTCGGCGTTGCCCGTGGCCTTGTCGATGTTGTACTTGACGCGGTCGGCGGGCATATTGGCGGCCTTGGCCTTGTCCACCGCCAACCGCAGGCGCGGATTGGCGCTCAGGTCGCCGCCACCGGCACGGGCTGCCACCGTGATTTCGCGGATGATGCGCGTCCAGATCTTCCCGCGCTTTTCATCCTGGCGCCCCTTGCGGTGCTGAATATTGGCCCATTTGCTATGTCCTGCCACAGGAAATCCTTTGGTTAATTCGTTGTTCTAGGCTCTGGATTGTACTTTTTGAGGCACCGTGGGCGAGCGGCGACGATCAGTGGCAGTCATTGCGAGCCAAGCGCGGCAATCCATGCAGGCATGAAGCCATGGATCGCCACGGCCTGACGGCCTCGCGATGACGAAGTGGCGTGGCCTCGCGATGACGAAGTGGCGCGGCCTCGCGATGACGGGGAAGGGTGGCCTCGCGAGGATGAAAGGCTGTCATTGCGAGGAGCGCAGCGACGCGGCAATCCATGTTGGCATGAAGCCATGGATCGCCACGGCCTGACGGCCTCGCGATGACGGGGAAGGGTGGCCTCGCGATGGCGAGGTGGTGGGGTGGCTTCGCGATGACCCGGGAGTGAGGATCACTGCTGCGACTTACGCTCAACCCGGGCGGCGTGGTGCTTTGGCGCGGGCCTTGCCTGCCCCGCTGTCTCGCGGCGGCAGGCCGGTGTGTTGGGTCAGGGTGCGGCCCTTGGTTACGGGGGGTGCGGCCTTCACCTCCGGCGCGGTGGAGTTTTTCTTGCGGGCGCTCTGGTAGCCACCCGCAGCGAGCGGCTGGAAGGTGGGGATCAGGTGGTGCTTGCCGTTGCCGATGAGGTCGGCGCGGCCCATGTTCTTCAAAGCCTCGCGCAGCAGCGGCCAGTTGGCGCTGTCGTGGTAGCGCAGAAAGGCCTTGTGCAGACGGCGGCGCTTTTCGCCGCGCACCACGTCCACGGTTTCGTCGGCGCTTTGCGCTTCGCGGTGAATCTTGCGCAGCGGATTGCGTCCGGTGTGGTACATCGCCGTGGCGCTGGCCATGGGGCTGGGGTAGAAGGTTTGCACCTGGTCGGCGCGAAAGCCGTTTTTCTTGAGCCACAGCGCCAGGTGCATCATGTCCTCGTCGGTGGTGCCGGGGTGGGCGGCAATGAAGTACGGCACCAGAAACTGCTTCTTGCCAGCTTCTGCCGAAAAGCGATCGAACAGGGCTTTGAACTTGTCGTAGCTGCCGATGCCGGGCTTCATCATCTTGCTCAAGGGGCCGGACTCGGTGTGCTCGGGCGCGATCTTCAGGTAGCCGCCCACATGGTGCTGCACCAGCTCCTTGACGTAGTCGGGGCTGAGCACCGCCAGGTCGTAGCGCAGGCCCGAGCCGATCAGGATCTTCTTGATCCCCTTCAAGGCGCGGCCACGCCGGTACATCTGGATCAGTGGGCGGTGGTCGGTGCCCAGGTTCTGGCACACGCCCGGATAGACGCAACTGGGCTTGCGGCACGCCGCCTCGATGGCCGGGCTCTTGCAGCCCAGCCGGTACATATTGGCCGTGGGGCCGCCCAGGTCGGAGATGGTGCCGGTAAAGCCAGCCACCTTGTCTCGGATGTCTTCCATCTCGCGGATCACCGAGTCTTCCGAGCGGCTCTGGATGATGCGGCCCTCGTGCTCGGTGATCGAGCAAAACGTGCAGCCGCCAAAGCAGCCGCGCATGATGTTGACGCTAAAGCGGATCATCTCCCACGCCGGGATCTTGGTTGCGCCGTCATGGCTGCCGTTGGCATCTGCATAGGCGGGGTGCGGGCTGCGCGCGTAGGGCAGGCCAAACACCATGTCCATCTCGGCCGTGGTCAGCGGAATCGGCGGCGGCGTGATCCAGACGTCACGCGCGGTGGCACCCTCGCCGTGCGCCTGCACCAGCGCGCGTGCGTTGCCGGGGTTGGTTTCCAGGTGCAGCACGCGGCTGGCGTGGGCATAGAGCACCGGGTCGCTGCGCACCTGCTCATAGCTGGGCAAACGGATCACCGAGCGCTCACGCGCTGGCACCTTGAGCCTACCGCTGTGCGCAGCTTGCGGCACAAACTGCAGCGGCTGTGCCTGGGGCTCGCTGCCCGTTTGCGCGGCGCAGCTTGCGCCCTGGTCCTGCGCTTGCTCTGCGGTCGTGCGGTAGGGGTTGACGTGTTCCTCCACCCGCCCCGGCAGATCGACGCTGGTGGAGTCGATCTCCAACCACTGATGTGCATCGGGGTCGTCCGAGCGGCGCACAAAGGCCGTGCCGCGCACGTCGGTAATCGACTCCACCGGCTCCCGGGCCGCCAGGCGGTGCGCAATTTCCACCAGCGCGCGCTCGGCGTTGCCGTAGAGCAGCAGGTCGCACTTGGCGTCCACCACAATCGAGCGGCGCACCTTGTCGCTCCAGTAGTCGTAGTGCGCAATGCGGCGCAGGCTGGCTTCGATGCCGCCGAGCAAAATCGGCACGTCCTTGAACGCTTCGCGGCAGCGCTGGCTGTACACAATGGCGGCGCGGTCCGGGCGCTTGCCGCCCACATCGCCGGGGGTGTAGGCGTCGTCGCTGCGGATCTTGCGGTCAGCGGTGTAGCGGTTGATCATCGAGTCCATGTTGCCCGCCGTCACCCCCCAAAACAGGTTGGGCCGGCCCAGCGCCTTGAACGCCTGCGCGCTGGTCCAGTCGGGCTGGGCAATGATGCCTACCCGAAAACCCTGGGCTTCGAGCATGCGCCCGATCACCGCCATGCCAAAGCTGGGGTGGTCCACGTAGGCGTCGCCGGTGACCAGGATCACGTCGCAACTGTCCCAGCCCAGCGCCGCCATCTCGGCACGACTCATGGGCAAAAAAGGCGCCGTGCCCAAGCGCTGCGCCCAAAACTTCTTATAGCTACCCAGCGGCTTGGCCGGGCGCGGAAAAAACGAAACATCTGCCGGAACATTCATGTCTCTATCATGCCTGCAAACCCCAATCACCCGCTGCCGCCTTTGGCATTACACTGCCTCACCGCTCAAATTTTGGAAGGCCCGGCTTGTCACTGAAGGACGTATCCACGCTGTTTGACCTGCTCCCCATCGGGGCCTACCGCTCCAGCCCGGGCGGAACGATTCTGCGCGCCAACGCGGCGCTGGTGCGCCTCAATGGCTACAGCAGCGAGGCTGAATGCCTGGCCGACAACCGGCACATTGCGCGCGACTCTTATGTGGACCCGACACGACGCGCCAGGTTTACTGCGATTCTTGAAGCCAATGGCCAGATCTCGGACTTTGTCTCGGAGATGGTCGCGCTCAAGAGTGGCGAGCACTTCTGGGCGCGCGAGCACGCCCACCTGGTGCGCGACGCCGATGGCACCGTGCTTTACTACGAAGGCACGATTGAAGACATCACGCGCGAGCGCCAGGCCAACTTGGCCCTGCAGCGCAGCGAAACCCTGCTGCACGATGTACTGCAAACCATCCCCGACCGCGTTTGGGTCAAGGACTTGCAAGGCGTGTACCTCACCTGCAACGAAGCCTTTGCCGCGGGCCTGGGTGCCAAGCCGGGCGACATGATCGGCACGCGCGACAGCGACTGGATGGACGCCGCCCTGGCCGAGATGGTGCACTCGGACGACCAGCTCGCCATGCAGGCAGGTCGGCCCGTCATGACCGAAGAACCCATGAGCGGCGCGGCCTTTGGCGACGACACCCTGTTTGAGGTGCTCAAGACGCCACTGCGCGACCCCTCGGGCCAGATCATCGGCACGGTGGGGATCGCGCGCGACATCCACCAGCGCAAGGTGGCCGAAGCCCTGCTGCGCAACACCAGCGAACAACTCGAACTTTCGATCATGGGCTCGGACCTGGGGCGCTGGAGCCACGACCTCACGCAGGACCGGGGCTACCGCATGGACGCGCACGCCTGCGCCATGCTCGGGCGCGACCCCGCGCAGGAAGCCCAGGGCCGCGCCTGGGGCCACCTGATCCACCCCGACGACCTGCCGCATACGCTGCAGGCCATGCGCGCGCACCTGCAGGGCGACACCCCCACCTACGAAGCGCAATACCGTGCGCGCCATACCGATGGCCGCTGGATCTGGTTCAACAGCCGTGGCAAGGTGGTGCAGCGCGACCACGGCGACAAGCCGCTGCGCATGGCGGGTACCCTGATGGACATCAGCGAGCGCCGCCGCGACGAAGATCGCCTGCGTAGCACCCAGGCCGAACTGCAGGCCACACTCGACGCCCTGCCCGACCTGGTGATGGAATTCAGCGCCGATGGGCACTACCGCGCCGTGCACAGCCACGACCCCACCGACCTGGTGATGCCCGCGCCGGAACAGATCAACCGGCGCATCGCCGAAGTGCTGCCCAAGGACGCCGCCGAGCAGTGCGAGATAGCCTTGCACGAAGCACTCAAGCATGGCCGTTCTGCGGGCAAGCAGTACAGCGTGGTGCTGCCCAAGGGAAAGCAATGGTTTGAACTGTCGGTGGCGCGCAAGCCGACCGAGGCGGGCGAAGAAGAGCGGCTGATTGCGATTGCGCGCAACATCACCCAGCGCAAGGCCGCTGAAGAGGCGATCCAGCACCTGGCGTTCCACGACAGCCTCACCGGCCTGCCCAACCGCCGTTTGCTGGCAGACCGTCTGCAGATCGCGCTCACCGCGAGCAGCCGGCACCGCAAGCGCGGTGCCCTGCTCTACCTGGACCTGGACGCCTTCAAGCAACTCAACGACGAACACGGCCACGAAGTTGGCGACCTGCTGCTGCAGCAGGTGGCCAGCCGATTGCTGCAAAGCGTGCGCGGCGTTGACACCGTGGCGCGCATGGGCGGCGACGAGTTTGTGGTGCTGATCGAAGACCTGAGCGCCCCGGCCGACGAAGCGCGCGTACACGCCGCCACCGTGGGCCTGAAAATCCTCTCCAGCCTGAACGACCCCTACCTGCTGCAAGGCCAGAGCCACGTGGTCACCCCCAGCATTGGTGCCACGCTGTTCGAGGGCACCTCGGTTGCGGCCACCGACCTGATCAAACACGCCGACCTGGCCATGTACCAGGCCAAAGCCAAAGGGCGCAACACCTTGTGTTTTTACGACGCAGGCGAGGCCCCGAGCGATGCTCCTGAAGCTGCGTAAAATCGCCAGCCGATGCTGCACTTCCTGCCCCCTGCCCTGCTGGCACTGATCGCCTCCCTGCTCCTGGTCTGCAACACCCTGTTCTGGGTGCCGGTGCTGCTGCTGTTTGCCGCCGTCAAGCTGGTACTGCCGTTCAAGCGCGTGCGCCTGCTGGTCGATCCGGTGCTGCTGTTTATCGCCGAGACCTGGATCACCGGCAACAGCGGCTGGATGAACCTCACCCAGCGCACCAGCTGGGACGTGACCGGCATCGAAGGCCTCAACCCCCGCAGTTGGTACCTGGTCAACAGCAACCACCAATCGTGGGTTGATATTCTGGTGCTGCAGCACCTGCTCAACGGGCGCATCCCGCTGCTCAAGTTCTTCATCAAGCAGCAGTTGATCTGGGTGCCGGTAATGGGGCTGGCCTGGTGGGCGCTGGACTTTCCGTTCATGCGCCGCCACAGCGAAGAGTTTCTCAAGAAGCACCCCGAGATGCGCGGGCGCGACCAGGCCACCACGCGCAAGGCCTGCGAAAAGTTTGCCCTCATCCCCACCAGCGTGATGAACTTTCTGGAGGGCACGCGCTTTACCCAAGCCAAGCACGCGCGCCAGCAGTCGCCCTACCGCCACCTGCTCAAGCCCAAGGCCGGTGGCATGGCGCTGGCCTTGAACGCCATGGGTGACAAGTTCCAGGCGATTCTGGACGTCACCATCGTCTACCCCGACGGCGCACCCACCTTTACCGCCTTCTTGATGGGCAAGCTGCGCCGCGTGATCGTGCGCGTGCGCGTGCTGCCCATCCCGCAGCACCTGCTCACTGGCGACTACGCCCAGGACGCGGCGTTCCGTGAAGCCTTCTCCCAGTGGGTGCAGCAACTCTGGCGCGACAAGGACGCACAAATCGACGCGCTGCTATCCGGGCACTGACCACCCGGGCCAGCGCTCAGGCCCGCGTTGGACCCCAGTCCTGGCGCGCCACGTAATCGAGCAAATAGGCTGAGAAGCACTGCGCCGCAGGCGATAGCGGACGGTCCTTGCGCGTAAACAGCAAGAACTTGCGCCGCACCACGGGGTCGGTCAGCGGGCGGCTTTGCAACTGGTGCAGATCAATCAGGCCTTTGGCGTAAGGCAAGCACGTGGTCACGCCCAACCCCGCACTCACCATGGCAAAGGCCGTCGTCATGAAGCCCACCTCGTTGGCCGGGTTGAGCGCTTCGTCGTGCAAGGATGCGTGCAAGTCCACCCGCAGGCGATGCGTAAATTCCCCCTTCAAGGCAATTACCGGATAGCGCAGCGCGTCGTCCCAGGTCACGCACTCCTGTTGCGCCAAGGGGTGGTCGGGCCGCAATACCACGACAAACGGACTCTCGAACAAGGTCTGCGCCTCGATATCCGCCGCCGATTCGCGCTCAGGCCCCACGCCAAAGTCCGCCTCGCCGCTGTGCACTCGGGGCAGCACATGCTCAACCATACAGTCCAGCAGCCGGATCTCAATGTCGGGGTAGCGCTGCCTGAAACCGGCAATCACCTGGGGAAATACCGATGCCGACATCAACTGCGGTGCCGCCACGCGCACGATGCCGTGCTTGAACGCCTTCAAGTCGGCAATCGTGTCCAGGGCCCCGTCCAGGTCTTGCAGCAGCCTGGCCACCAGCGGGTAAAACTCGCGCCCCACTTCCGAAAGGCCCACCTTGCGCGTGCTGCGGTTGACCACCTGCACGCCCAGCGCCTGCTCCAACTCCTTGATCAAGCCACTCAGCGCCGACTGGGTCATGTGCAACTGGTTGGCGGCCACGGTAAAGCTGCTGGTTTGGGCCAGGGCAACAAAGGCGCGCAACTGACGCAAGGTGACATTCATAAGCTATTGAAATAAATTCATCATGAAACACCGTTTGAATGATAGATCAATCTCTTCTCTAATAGCGAGCGCTGTCACGCACCCTGCCCCAAAAAAATGAGATTGAGAATCCATGTTCATACGATTGACGCAAGCGGTCACGCGTGCATTGCAACTGACCATCGTCGCCTGCCTGGCGCTGATGGCGCTGCTGGTGTTTGGCAACGTGGTGCTGCGCTATGGCTTTGATTCGGGGATAGCGGTCTCGGAAGAACTGGCGCGCCTGCTGTTTGTGTGGCTGGTGTTTCTGGGGGCCATCCTGGCCTCGCGCCAGCACGCGCACATCGGCTTTGACACCCTGGTCAGGAGCCTGCCCCCGGTGTGGCGCAAGGCCGGTATCGCCTTTACCGGCAGCTTGATGCTGGGCGCGTGCGTCGTATTTGTGGTCGGCGGCTGGCGGCAAACCCTCATCAACCTGGACAACAGCTACCCGGTGCTGGGCGTCTCCTACGCCTGGCTGCACGGCTCGGCCATCGTGTTTGGCGTGGGCATGTTCATCAGCATCGCGTTCAACATCTGGGACGCCCTCACCCAGCCCCACACCCCCGACGAACTGAGCATGACGCTCAACCTGGGCGAGCGCATCGAAGCCGAAATGACCCACGTCGCCACCCACCAGCCCAAGGACCCCAAGCCATGAGCGCCCTGATCTTTTTGGGCACCTTGCTCGGCCTGATCGCCATCGGCATGCCGATTGCCTTTGCGCTGCTGTTCTCGGGCATCGCCATCATGCTGCAGTTGGGCCAGTTTGACGCACAGATCGTGGCGCAAAACACCATCGGCGGGGCCGACAACTTTGTGCTCATGGCGGTGCCGTTTTTCATTCTGGCCGGCGAGTTCATGAACGCCGGGGGCCTGTCCAAGCGCATCGTGGACATGGCAGCGGCCTTCGTCGGACACCTGCGCGGCGGGCTGGGCTACGTGGCCATCATTGCGGCCGTGCTGCTGGCCAGCCTGTCGGGTTCGGCCGTGGCCGACACCGCTGCACTGGCGGCCATTCTGGTGCCCATGATGCGCACCGCCGGGTACGACGTCAACCGCGCCTGCGGGCTGATGGCCGCAGGCGGCATCATCGCCCCGGTGATTCCGCCCTCCATCGGCTTCCTGCTGTTTGGCGTGGTAGCCAACGTGTCGGTCACCAAACTGTTTTTTGCCGGCATGGTGCCGGGCGTGATGATGGGCTTGTCGCTGGTGGTGGCCTGGTGGCTGGTATCGCGGCGCGAGCACACCCAGCTCACACCCAAGCTGCCCTGGTCGGAGCGCATGGCGCTACTGGGTAAGGGCTTTTGGGCGCTGATGCTGCCGGTGATCATCATCGGCGGCCTGAAATTTGGCATCTTCACGCCCACCGAAGCGGCCGTGGTGGCTGCCATGTACGCCATGTTTGTCGGCCTGGTCATCTACCGTGAACTCAGTTGGGCCGACGTGTACGAAAGCCTGCTGGTCACGGCCCGCACCACGGCGGTGGTGCTGCTGCTTGCCGCCATGGCCATGGTGGCGTCGTACATGATCACCATTGCCGACATTCCCAGCCAGGTGGGCCAATGGATGCAGGTGTTTGCCGACAAGCCGCTGCTCTTGGTAAGCGCCATGATGGTGGTCGTTTTTCTGGCGGGCATGGTGCTCGACTTCATCCCCATCGTGCTGATCTTTACGCCGGTGTTCCTGCCCATTGCCATCCAGGCGGGTGTTGACCCGGTCTACTTTGGCGTGATCTTCATCATGAACTGCTCGATTGGCATGATCACACCGCCCGTGGGCGTGGTGCTCAACGTGGTCAGCTCCATCGGCAAAATCAGCATGGCACAGGCGGTGCAGGGCGTGCTGCCCTTTCTGCTGGCCGAGTCGATCGTGCTGGTCGCCCTGGTTCTTTTTCCCGCCCTGGTTACGGTGCCCGCCGGTTGGTGGCGCTAAGACTCTGTTCCATCCACTACACAAGGAGACTTCATGAAACTCAAGTTCGCCGCCCAATGCGCTGGCCTGGTGCTCAGCGCCATGTTGGGCGCTTCGGCCCATGCCGAGATCAACGCCAAGTTTGCCGTCACCCTGTCCGAGAAAACCCACCAGGGCCAAGGCGTGGCACGCTTTGTCGAACTGGTGGACAAGAAGACCCAGGGCCGCATCAAGATCAAGCCCTTCTACAACGGCGCGCTGGGCAACGATGTGCAGGTTACCTCGGCACTGCAAGGCGGCACCATCGATTTCACCGTACCCCAGACCAGCACCCTGACCGGCATGGTCAAGGAACTTGAAATTCTGGACTTCCCGTTTCTGTTCTCCAACGAGCAGGAAGCCGAGAAAGTGCTCGATGGCGCCACCGGCCAGAAACTGCTCGACAAGCTGCCTGCCAAGGGCCTGGTGGGCCTGACCTACTGGGAAAACGGTTTCTTCAACGCCACCAACAGCAAGCTGCCGATCCAGAAGTGGGAAGACTTTCAGGGCCTGAAGTTCCGCGCCGTGCAAGCCAAGATCTCGCAGGAAACGGTCAAGGCGCTGGGCGCCAACCCGGTCCCGCTGGCCGTGCCCGAGCTCTACACCGCGCTGGAAACCCGCACCGTTGATGGCCAGGGGACACCGTCCGCAGTCACCGCCGCGCTCAAGCTCAATGAAGTGCAGAAATACCTGTCGCTCACCAAGCACTCCTACGGCGCATTTGTGCCCCTGGTGTCCAAGAAGTTCTGGGACGGCTTGCCCGCTGCAGACCAGGCCATCCTGCGCGAAGCCGCCATCGAGACGCGCGCCTTCCAGCGCGGCGTAGCGCGTGAGCAGGCCAAGAGCGCCGAAGCTGCCATGGCCGCCAAAGGCCTGCTGATCAACGACATCACCCCGGCCGAGCGCCGGCGCATGCAAACGCAGGTCAAGCCGGTGTGGGACATGTTTGCCAAAGATGTCGGCACCGATCTGGTGGCCGAAGTGGTGGGCCAACTCGCAACCAAGTAATCCTGGATAGGGTGCCATGCTGACTCTGTACACCTACTTTCGCAGCTCTGCCGCTTACCGGGTACGCATTGCGCTCAACCTCAAGGGCCTGCCCTATGAATCGGTGCCGGTGCATCTGCTGCAGGACGGCGGTGTGCAGCATTCGGCGCAGTACCGCGCGCTCAACCCGAGCGCGCTGGTGCCCACGTTGGTGGATGAGGGGCAGGCGCTGGGCCAGTCGCTGGCGATCATCGAATACCTGGAAGAAACCCACCCGCAGCCGGCGCTGCTGCCCGCCGATGCCGTGGGCAGAGCGCGTGTGCGCGCCATCGCGCAAACCATTGCCTGCGAGGTGCACCCGCTCAACAACCTGCGCGTGCTGCAGTACCTGGAGCACACGCTGAAAGTGCCCAGCGCCGAGCGTGCCGACTGGTACCGCCACTGGATCACGCTGGGCTTCACCGCGCTGGAGACCCTGCTTACCAGCCAAGCCGGGAACGTTAGCCACGGCAACTCTTCTGGCCACAACGGCAGCTTCTGCCACGGCGACACGCATGGTCACGGCAGCCGCTTCTGCCACGGCGACACGCCCGGCCTGGCCGACTGCTGCCTGGTGCCGCAACTGGCCAACGCGCGCCGCTTCGACACACCACTGGATGCCTACCCCACCCTGCTGCGCATCGAACAAGCCTGCCTGGCCCTGCCAGCCTTCCAAAACGCCGCCCCCCAGGCCCAGCCCGACGCAGTCTGAACCCCGAAGTCATGGATCGCCACGGCCTGACGGCCTCGCGATGACGAAGTGAGGGCGAGGCGAAATGCTGTCATTGCGAGGAGCGTAGCGACGCGGCAATCCATGCAGCCATGAAGTCATGGATCGCCACGGCCTAAAGGCCTCGCGATGACGACGTGAAGGGCCTCGCGATGACGAAGTAGCAGAACCTCACGAGAGCGAAGTGGCGGTGCTTTGTCCATCAGCCTGCAGTCGCGCGCGCAACTCCGTTTTGAGGACCTTGCCGTAGTTGTTCTTGGGCAACTCATCCACCAGCACATAGCGCTTGGGGCGCTTGAAGCGGGCCATTTGCGCCAGGCAGTGTGCGTCGAGTTGCTCGGCGCTC
>CAIPBW010000516.1 GCA_903863395.1 uncultured beta proteobacterium | reverse complement strand
ACAGCGCCATCACCGTAGGCGCCACCTGCCTGATCCTGGACGAACTGTTGCGGGTGCGCCGAAGCTAAGTCCAACAAATGGACGCCCGCATGTGGGTGCCAGCCTGCTGCTGGCAAACAGCTAAAACAAGAACCCTGCCGAAAACACCTGCTCGCTCATCCAGATGGTCTGGTCGGCCTTGCCTTGGTATACCGGCACATTGCGCAGTGCGCCGTAGGCGATTTTTTGTGTGGCTTCGAGGTAGATGTTCTGGTAGACGCGGTAGCGCAGGCCGACTTCTACGCCAGCGGTCCAGCCGTTGACTTGCCACCAGTCGTTGCTGGCAAAGCAGCAGATGTTTTTGTTCTTGGGGCCCACCTGGTTCTGGTTGCCAAAAATGGAGTTGTCGGCGTGCGGCAGCAAGATGCCCGCCCCGGCGCGGCTGATCAACTGCAGGTCGCCGGCCTCCTGCTCGGGCCCATACAGGTGGTTGAGCCAGACGGCGTTGACCATGATGTGGTTCAAGCCATTGTGCAGCGCGTAGAAAAAGTCCTTGGCGCTGAGCACCATGTTGCCGTTGTAGGGCTGGTTGTTGATGGTGCCGGTGACCTGCGCGGTTTGGTCGATGTCGGTGTTGTACTTGGAGTGGTCCACCGACAACTCGATGGCGAAGGTCTTTTCGGGATTCATGAACTTGCCCACGCGCAGGTTCTCCTGCGGCACGGTGAAGTCCAGGTTCAGCGTGGCGTCAATCGCCTGCTGGGTTGTTGCCGGAAAGTCGGCCGCAGTGGCCTGGTGCACCGTGAAGTCATTGCCCAGGCTGGGCTGCGACACGTGAATATCGCTGGGCGCGTACTGCTGGCGGCTATAGCCCCACGAGAAATACCACATGCCCTCGTCACTCAGGGCCTTGTCGAAGTTGACCTTGGGGGCCTCTGGCGCAGTGGCGGGCGCGGCAGTTGTGCTCTGGGCCAGCACCGGCGCGCAGGCCACGAAGGAAAGAATTGCGGCGCAAAGCAGCCGCTGGGTAAGCGATGTAGTCATGGAAGTCTTTGATGAAGACCGTGCCGTTACTGATGCCTACCTGCTCTGGTGTAAGTGCCAGTGCAGGCGCGCGGGTCGTTTGGCGTCGGATTCATCCCTGTGAAGTGTGGGTGCCGGTATTTTAGAGCGTCAGGATGGAGCAACCGGTGGTCTTGCGCGCTTCCAGATCGTTGTGCGCCTGCTGCACGTTTTCCAGCGGGTAGCGCTGGTCGATGCGGATATGCACCTTGCCGCTGCCCACCACGCCAAACAGGTCGTCGGCCATGGCCTGCGTGCTCTCGCGCGTGGCCAGGTGGGTAAACAGCGTCTGGCGCGTCAGATAGAGCGAGCCCTTGGGGCCCAACGCGCCGGGCGCCACGGGCGGCACCGGGCCCGAGGCATTGCCAAAACTGGCCATCAGGCCAAAGGGCTGCAGGCAATCGAGCGACTTGTCCCAGGTGTCCTTGCCAACCGAGTCGTACACCACCTTCACGCCTTTGCCGCCGGTGATGTCCTTGACGCGCGCCAGAAAATCCTCGGTGGCGTAGTTGATCGCATAGGCCGCGCCGTGCTCCAGCGCCAGCGCGCATTTGGCATCCGACCCGGCGGTGCCGATCAGGCGCAGGCCCAGGGCACGCGCCCACTGGCAGGCAATCAACCCGACGCCACCCGCAGCCGCGTGGAACAGCACAAAATCGCCCGCCTGCAAGCCGCCCTGAGGCAGCGTCTTCTTGAGCAGGTACTGGGCGGTCAAGCCCTTGAGCATCATGGCCGCGCCGGTATCGAAGGAGATGCCCTCAGGCAGGCGGCACACGCAGCGCGCGGGCATCACGCGCACGTCGCAATAGCTGCCCGGGGGCTGGCTGGCATAGGCGGCGCGGTCGCCCACCTGCAGATGGGTGACGCCCTCGCCCACGGCCTCAACCACGCCAGCGCCCTCCATGCCCAGTTGCAGGGGCATGGGCATGGCATACAGGCCGCTGCGCTGGTACACATCGATAAAGTTCAGACCCACGGCGCGGTGGCGGATGCGGATCTCGCCCGGGCCGGGCTCGCCGACCTGGACTTGCACCAGCTTCATTTCTTCGGCTCCGCCATGGCGGTCAATGCGGATGGCGCGGGACGTAATTTGGGTCATGGGGGGTTCTCCGGTCAAAATTGGAACATGGGGGGGCAGCACACGCTGCATCAGTCGCCATGGTGCCACGAAATTGGTGAAGGCGTGGCGCAAACGGGACATCACCTTGGTACAGTCGGCCCATGCCCCAGCGCCTGAACCCCACTTCTGCCCTACTGCTCATCATCCCGCCGGTGCTGTGGGCCGGCAACGCCGTGCTGGGGCGCATGGTTGCCCCGCTGATCTCGCCCATGACGCTCAACCTGCTGCGCTGGCTGCTGGCCTTTGTGCTGCTGCTGCCGCTGGCGGGGGGCGTGCTCAAGCCCGGTAGCGCCCTGTGGCCCCAGTGGCGGCGCTTTACGGTGCTGGGCCTGTTCAGCATTGGCGGCTACAACGCCTTGCTGTACCTGGCACTCAATACCTCCACGCCGATCAACGTCACGCTGGTGGGCGCCAGCACGCCGGTATGGATGCTGCTCATCGGCCAGATCTTTTTTGGTCAGCGCATCTCAGGCCGGCAATTGCTCGGGGCGGTGCTGTCTATCGGCGGCGTGCTGCTGGTGCTGTGCCGGGGCCAGTGGGAGGTGCTGCAAACCCTGCACCTGGTCGCCGGTGATGTGTACATTCTGCTGGCCTCAGTGGGTTGGGCCTACTACAGTTGGATGCTGGCCCACCCGAGCAGCGAGTCGGCCTCGCTGCGCGCCGACTGGGCCGCCTTTTTGCTGGGGCAAATCGTGTTTGGCCTGGTCTGGTCGGCCCTGTTTGCCAGTGCCGAATGGTCGCTCACACCCGCGCACATCGACTGGGGCTGGCCGCTGGTGGGTGCCCTGCTGTTTATTGCGCTGGGGCCCGCCGTGATCGCCTACCGCTCCTGGAGCGCCGGCGTCGCCCGCGCAGGCCCCACGGTGGCGGGCTTCTTCATCAACCTGACGCCCTTGTTCACCGCCCTGCTCTCGGCCGCCTTCCTGGGCGAAGCCCCGCAACTGTTTCACGTCCTGGCCTTTGTGCTGATCGTCTCCGGCATCGTGCTTTCTTCGCGGCGGTAACGAAAATGGCTGGCGATGACGAATGGCTGTCATTGCGAGCGAAGCGCGGCAATCCATGCAGGCATGAAGTCCATGCAGGCATGAAGTCATGGATCACCACGGCCTGAAGGCCTCGCGATGACGGGACGCAGCAACGACCTCGCGATGACGGGATGCAGCAACAGCCAGTCTCTACGGGAACACTTACGGTTTCTTGAGGAGCTTGCTGGCCTCTTCCATCGAGCCGAAGTTCTCGGTCCGGGTGAACCCCAGTTTCTTCAAGGCATCCTGGGCCACAGCAGAGCGCCGCCCGGAGCGGCAGTACAGGATCACGGCGTCGTCCTTGCCGACGTTGGCGCGGCTGATTTCCTGCCCGATGACGGAATGGTCGATGTTGATGGCACCAGGGATGTGGCCCTGGGCATATTCCTGCGCCGTGCGCACGTCGATCACCACTTCCTTGGCCTGCAGAACCAGCGCCCCCAGCGCCAGGGACAAGCACAACACAATCTTCTTCATCCGCTCTTCCTTGGAAACAATTTTGGTTTAACGCGTGGTGCGGCTTGTGCCCTAGTACACACCAGGATAGGCGCCGCCATCGATCAGCACGTTCTGGCCGGTGATGTAGGCCGCGTGCTGGCTGCACAGGAAGGCACAGGTTGCGCCAAATTCGGCCGGGTTGCCAAAGCGTTGCACGGGAATGGTCTTGCGCCGGTTGTCCATCACGGTCTCCAGCGCCTGGCCGGTGCGCTGGGCGGCGGCTTGCAGTGTGCCGCGCAGGCGGTCGGTGTCAAACGCGCCGGGCAGCAGGTTGTTGATGGTTACGCCCTTGGCCGCCAGGCTGCTGCGCGAGACGCCAGCCACAAAGCCAGTAAGGCCACTGCGCGCGCCGTTGGACAGGCCCAGGATATCGATGGGTGACTTCACCGCGCTGGAGGTGATGTTGACGATGCGGCCAAAGCCGCGCTCGGCCATGCCGTCCACCGTGGCCTGGATCAGCGCAATCGGCGTGAGCATATTGGCGTCCACCGCCTTGATCCAGGCGGCGCGGTCCCAGTCGCGAAAATCCCCCGGCGGCGGCCCACCGGCGTTGGTGACCACAATGTCAAACGCGCCGCGCAGCGCAAACACGGCAGCGCGGCCAGCCTCGGTGGTAATGTCCTGCGCGCAGGTTTCAACCACAGCGCCGGTTGCGCCCGCATGGTTTGCGCGCAGATCGGTAGCGGCCGCCTGCAGTTGCGCATCGCCCCGGGCGACGATAAGCACGTTGACTCCCTCGCGCACCAGCGCCTGGGCACAGCCCAACCCCAGGCCCTTGCTGGCCCCGCACACCAAGGCCCATTTCCCCCGAAGTCCCAGATCCATGTTGCTGCTCCTGTCGCGTTGGTTGCTGCCAATTCCATTCGATAGGCCGATGATACGGGCTTCATGTTTTCAAAGACTCCCGCACCGCACGATCCGCTCCTGGCCTATGCCGACAAGGTGCTCACGGCGCAGCAGGCCGTGGCCCTGATCCGTGATGGCGACCACGTCTTCGTGGGCAGCGGTTGTGCCGCTCCACGCAGCCTGATACAGGCGCTCGAAGGCATGGCCAACCCGCCGGCCGACGTGGAACTGCTGCACTTTCTGACCGTCAAGGCGTTTGACCACAGCGCTGCCAGCGGGCGAGCCAACCCGTTGCGCCACCGCACCTT
>CAIPBW010000515.1 GCA_903863395.1 uncultured beta proteobacterium | reverse complement strand
TTCAAGGTGCTGTACGGTGGCTTCAAGATCGACATCACCAGCCGCATCACCAAGTACGTCAACGTCGGCAAAGAAGGATTCTCGCTGGACAACGCCAACATACCCGCGGGCAAGCACCGCCTGACCCTGCAGGTGCAAGACGAAAAACAACGCGTGGCCGAACGCGAACTGCGGGTCGAGGTGGAATAGCCAGCCCTACAGAAACCGGTCCAGTATCTTCTTGCTGTGGGCGTCCAGGGCAAACTGGTCGCGCACCAGGTACTGGATGCTGTGCGAGTCGGCGATCAGGAGCGCGCCGTCGGTGCCAATGCGCCGGATGTCTTCGTCGCCGCGCAGCACAAACTCGGTCTCGCCCCGGTCGGTGCGTACGCTCCATGTGCAGGGCGTGGAAAAGCTGGTGACCGCAAGAATGGCCTGCAACACCGGCATGAACTCGCGCGTGGTCAGTTCTTCGCGGATCAACGCTTGCGCCGGTCCGGCAACCGACTGCAGCGCGTCGATCCAGACCAGTTCCTGCCCGTCCGGGCTGACCAGCGAGATGCCGTCGTCGGGCGACTGGATTGGAAACGCGCGCACCGGCACCACGCCTTCAACGCTTGTGCCATCCGCCAAGGTGAGCACCAGTTTGCCAAAGGCGTTGCGCAGCAAGCTGAAGTCGGGCGCGACGCTGGACTTGGTTGTGATGCTGTTCATGCCGTGGCCTCCATGTCCATGTTGCGCGCCTGCGCCTGGTAGAGGTTGAAGTAAGCGCCTTCGCGCGCCATCAGCGCGTCGTGCGTGCCCTCTTCCACCACGCGTCCACGGTCAAGCACCACCAGCCGATCGGCGCGGTGCAGGGTCGAGAGCCGGTGCGCAATGGCGATGGTGGTGCGCCCTTGCACCAGGTTCTCCAGCGCCTTTTGGATTTCCTTTTCGGTTTCGGAGTCGACCGACGAAGTGGCCTCGTCCAGGATCAGGATGCGCGGGTCGATCAGGAGCGCACGCGCAATCGAGATGCGCTGGCGCTCGCCGCCCGAGAGCCCCTGGCCGCGCTCGCCCACGATCGAGTCGTAGCCCTGCGGCAGGCGCAGGATGAACTCATGCGCGTGGGCTGCGCGCGCCGCTGCAATCACCTCGGCGCGCGTGGCGTGGGGCTTGCCGTAGGCAATGTTTTCGGCAATCGTGCCAAAGAACAGGAATGGCTCCTGCAGCACCAGGCCGATGTTCTGGCGGTAGTCGGCCATGGCGTAGGAGCGGATATCGACACCATCAACCTTGATCGCGCCTTCGCTTACGTCATAAAAGCGGCAGATCAGGTTGACCAGGGTGCTCTTGCCCGAGCCGCTGTGGCCCACCAGCCCGATCATTTCGCCCGGCTCGATGCGCAGGTTGATACCACGGTTGACCTCGCGGTTGCCGTAGCGAAAACCCACGTCGCAGACTTCGATGCGCCCCTGCACCTTGCCCACGTGCACCGGCACGGCGGGCTCGGGCACGCTGGAGACGTGGTCCAGAATGTCAAAGATGCGCTTGGCCGCCGAGGCTGACTTTTGCGTCACCGAGACGATGCGGCTCATCGAGTCGAGCCGCCCGTAAAAGCGCCCGATGTAGGCAATGGCAGCCAGCAGCATCCCCACGGTGATCTGGCCATGCGCCACCTGCCAGATGCCAAAACCCCAGACCACCAGCAAGCCCATTTCGGTGAGCAGCGAGACGCTGGGCGAAAACAGCGACCAGATCTTGTTGATGCGGTCATTGACCAGCAGGTTGTGCCTGTTGGCATCGCGAAAGCGCCTGGCCTCGCGCTGCTCCTGGGCAAACGCCTTGACCACGCGGATGCCGGGAATGGTGTCGGCCAGCACGTTGGTGACTTCGCCCCAGACGCGGTCGATCTTTTCAAAGCCGGTGCGCAACCGGTAGCGCACAAAGTGAATCATCCAGCCAATGAAGGGCAGCGGCACCAGCGTGATCATGGCCAGCCAGGGGTTCATGGAAAACAGGATCACCGCCGTCATCACGATCATCACCACGTCGCTGGCAAAGTCGGTCAGGTGCAGCGACAGGTAGACCGCAATGCGATCGCTCTCGCTGCCCACGCGCGAGAGCAGGTCGCCGGTACGCTTGCCGCCAAAATACTCCAGCGACAGGCGCAGCAAATGTTCGTAGGTGGTGGTGCGCAGGTCGGCGGCAATGCGCTCGGAGGCCAGCGCCAGGATATAGGTCTTGGCCCAACTCAGCACCCAGGCCAGCAAGCCCGAGGCGAGCAAGCCCGAGAGGTACCAGGCAATGGTGCTGGTCTCGATGTGCTTGCCGTTCTGGAACGGAATCAGCACCTCGTCCACCAGGGGAATGGTCAGGTAGGGTGGCACCTGACTGGCTGCCGTGCCCAGCAGCATCAGCACAAAACCGCCCAGCAACTGGCCGCCATAAGGTTTGGCAAAGCGCCACAGGCGAAACAGCGTCCAGGTGGACGGCGGCGTGTGGACCACCTTGGTACAAATCGGGCATTCCTCCTGGTCGGGCTCCAGCGGTGCCTTGCAGCTCGGGCAGATGTTGTGCAAGGCCGCCACCAGCGGCTTGCCGCTGAGGTGGCTTTGCAACTGGGCCTGGAACTGGTCCACCAGGCGAATGGCGTGCAGGTTCTGGCCCAGGGTGAAGCGCCAGGTGGCCAGTCTGCCTTGGGCGTGCTGCACCAGGTCCAGGTGCGCTACCCCGGCATAGTCGTAATGCTGCAGTTCCAGCCCTGCCCGGAAGTCCCAGTGCTGCCAGCGGTCGTCACCGGCCATGCAGCCCATCAGGCGCTGGTCGGTCAGCAACACCAGGCCGCGCACAAAGTGCAGCCGGGTGTCCAGGTCAACCTCCAGGTCTGCCAGAACGTTCTCTTGCGGACGCAGTTGCTTTTGTACATCGGAGCGCCACAGGGCGGGCAAATCAGGCGTCGCAGGGTTAACAGCAAGGGCAACAGGGGTCATGTGAGGAAAAACTGGATTGACGATACCGGAACAAAATCAAGCGCAGGAAGGCATGCAACTGATGCCAGACTTTACGATACTAAGCCCACTGCGCACCCACCAGCCTGAAAACGCACCAGACTAAGCGAGAATACATAACGCCGACAGCGCCCTACCGGTGGACCGCCCCACGCACAAATAGCCATGACAACGCACAAGAATATTGACATCCAACGGGTAACGTACCTACGCGGTCCCAATATCTGGACCTATCGCCCGGTGATCGAGGCCTGGGTGGACATTGGTGAACTCGAAGACCACCCTTCCAACACCCTGCCCGGCTTTTATGAGCGGCTGACCGCCTTGCTGCCCAGCCTGGTAGAGCACCATTGCAGCCCGGGCGTGCGCGGTGGCTTTCTGCAGCGCGTGCGCGAAGGCACCTACGCCGCCCATATTCTGGAACACGTCACGCTGGAACTGCAAAACCTGGCGGGCATGCGCACCGGTTTTGGCAAGGCGCGCCAGACCTCGCAGCGCGGCGTCTACAAAATCGCCTTTCGCACGCGCCAGGAAGACGCGGGCCGTGCCGCCCTGGCCGCCGCGCGCGAACTGGTGCTGGCCGCCATCAACAACACCGCCTTCGACCTGGAAGCCACCCTGAGCGTTCTGCGCGACCTGGTCGATGACCTGTGCCTGGGCCCAAGCACCGCCAATATCGTTGACGCCGCCACCGAGCGACGCATCCCCTCGATCCGCCTGACCGAGGGCAATCTGGTGCAGTTGGGCTACGGCGTCAGCCAGCGCCGCATCTGGACTGCCGAAACCGACCAGACCAGCGCCATTGCTGAAGAAATTGCCAGCGACAAAGACCTCACCAAGGCTTTGCTCAAGGCCTGCGGCGTGCCCGTGCCCGAAGGCGAACTGGTGCGCAGCGCCGAACAAGCCTGGACCGCAGCGCAAGACATTGGGACCCCGGTTGTGCTCAAGCCCTACAACGGCAACCACGGGCGTGGCGTTTCGCTCAACCTGATCACCCAATCGGACGTGGAGGCAGCTTTCGCCCTGGCGCACCGCAAGGGCGGTGGCAGCAGCGTGATTGTCGAAAAATTTATTCCGGGCAACGAGCATCGCCTGCTGGTGGTGGGCCGCAAGGTGGTAGCCGCGGCGCGCGGCGAAACGCTTTGGGTGGTGGGCGATGGCGTCTCCACCATCGACCAACTCGCCAACCTGCAGATCAACACCGACCCGCGCCGTGGTGTGGGCGAAGACTTTCCGCTCAATATCCTGGTGCCCAGCAATTCAGGCGAAGTCATCCTGGAACTCGAACGCGCCGGACTCACGCCCGAGTCCATCCCGGACAAAGACCAAAGGGTGCTGATCCAGCACAACGGCAATGTGGCGTTTGACATCACCGACCAGGTGCACCCCAGCGTCGCCGCCGCCGCCGCGCTGGCCGCGCGGGTGGTGGGGCTGGACATTGCGGGCGTGGACATGGTGCTCGAAGACGCCACCCGGCCGATGCACGAACAACGCGCCGCCGTGATCGAAGTCAATGCCAGCCCGGGTCTGCTCTCGCACATCCGCCCGGCCGATGGCCAGGGTCGCCCGGTGGGCAAGGCCATCATCGAACATCTGTTTGCCGCCGACAAGGATGGCCGCATTCCCATCATCGGCATCACCGGCACACGCCGCACCGGCCGCATTGCGCGCCTGGTGGCCTGGCTGGTGCATATCAGCGGCAAGCAAGTGGGTCTGGCCTGCAGCGAGGGGCTCTTCCTCGACGGCCGCCAGGTCGAGTCCAACGACTGCGCGCACTGGGAACCGGGCCAGCGCCTGTTGATCAACCGCTCGGTGCAGGCGGCAGTGTTTGAAAACGGCAGCCGCACCATACTGGCCGAAGGGCTGGCCTACGACAAATGCAGCGTGGGTATCGTCACCGACGTGGGCTGGCACGAATCGCTGGCCGAATTTGACATCCACGACGCAGAGCAAACCTTCAAGGTGGCGCGCACCCAGGTCGACGTCATTCTGCCCAGCGGCACGGCGGTGCTCAACGCAGCCGACGAG
>CAIPBW010000514.1 GCA_903863395.1 uncultured beta proteobacterium | reverse complement strand
GCGGCTACTTTGTTTACAAGGCCTGGTTGCTGGCGCGTGCACCTTCGCGCAAGACCGCGATGGGCTCATTTTTCGCCTCCTTGATTCAATTGAGCTTGCTGCTGGTTGCGACCACTCTGGACAGCTTGTTGTGATGGGCATTCAGCCTGAATAACGGTCATGTCTAGTCATCGGGACGCGCAACACCAGAGGGCGCGTTTATTGTCTTTCAGGAAGTTGCAGGCCTGTTTGGTCGTGGCCTGTGCGTTCGTCTGGTCGAGTGCCACCGCAGCGCCACCCGACATTGGGCTGCAGCCCGGCGCGAGCGGGCTTGACCCGGTCGCGGCCTTGCGCGCCAGCCAGGCGGTGGTCGGCAAGCAGATTGACGATTTCACCTTGCTCGATCGCTCCGGGCGGGCAGTGCGTCTGTCGCAGTACCGCGGCAAGCCCCTGCTGGTGAGCTTTATCTACAGCGGCTGCTTTCAGGTATGCCCGCTGACCACGCGCTCGCTGCAGAGCGCGATCGAGGCCAGTCGCGAGGTCTTTGGAACACGTCAGTTCAATGTCGTCAGCATCGGTTTCAATCAGCCAGCGGACTCGCCGCAGTCGCTCAAGGCGTTTGCCGCGCAGCACCGTATTGACCAGCCCAATTGGGAGTTCCTGAGTCCGCACGCATCCATCGTGGACGCCTTGACGCGCCAATTTGGATTCAGCTATGCGGCCACTGCGGGCGGCTTCGATCACGTGCTGCAGGTCACCCTGCTCGACGCGCAGGGTCGCATCTATCGTCAGATCTACGGCGAAGCACTCGACGCAGACGCACTCGGCGAGCCGATCAGGCAGTTGCTCAACAGTGCGCCGGTACCGCAGCAGATTCGGCTCGACGATCTGGTCGATCGTATACGGCTGCTGTGCACCGTGTACGACCCGAAGACCGGTACCTATCGCGTCCAATACGGCCTGCTGATCGAGATTGCCGGTGGCGTCACGTTTGCGCTGGCCATGCTCTGGTTCTTTCTGGCCGAATGGCGCGCGCAGCGTCGGGCGCGGCGTCGGCACTCAACTCAACAGCACCATGCTGCCACCTGATTAATGAGCAACCCATCTCCTAAGCCGGGGCAGCGCGTGTTTTTTGCCATCGAGCGCGTATTCAATATTTTTTTTGGCGAACGCCTGAACCCGTTCTACCACCTGGGCGCCATCGCCTATTTTCTGTTCTGGGTGGTGACCGGAACCGGTTTGTACCTGTACGCCTTTTTCGAAACCAGCGTTGTTCACGCCTACGGTTCGGTGCAGGCGCTGACACATGGGCAACCCTATGTCGGCGGCCTGCTGCGCAGCTTGCACCGGTATGCCTCGGACGCGCTGGTGCTGGTGATCGTGCTGCATCTTCTGCGTCATTTCATATTTGATCGACACCGCGGATTTCGCTGGTTCTCCTGGGTCTCTGGGGTCGCGATCCTCTGGTTGACCTATGCGTCGGGCATCAACGGCTATATGCTGCCCTGGGACCGACTGGCCCAATTCGTTGTTACGGCGACGACCGAGTGGTTTGATGTGTTGCCAGTGATCGGTGGCTCCATGACGCGCAATTTCATCACCAATGCAAACGTCAGTGACCGGCTGTTCTCTCTTCTCTCGTTTGTCCATATCGGCCTGCCGTTGAGCGTGATGGCCTTGCTCTGGGTGCATACCCAGCGCGTCCCGGCGGCCAAGACCAATCCACCGCGTGGCCTGATGTTGGGCCTGCTGGCCTGCCTGAGCTTGCTGTCCCTGATCAAACCGGCGCTCAGCCAGGCTGGCGCCGATATGGGGACGGTGGTGGCGCGTCTGGAATTCGACTGGTTTTATCTGCCCACCTACGCGCTGATCGGGCACTGGGGTGCGGCCAACACCTGGCTGCTGGTGGGCGGCGCAACTGCGTTGCTGCTGGCGCTTCCCTGGCTGCCGCCGCGTCGCCTGCGCGGTGTCAAGTCCTGGAGCATGGCGGTGCATCCGGATGATCGCATCGTCACCGTGCGTGTCGGTGAAACACTGCTCGACGCGGGCCTGCGCGAGGGCCTGCCGATGCCCTTCGATTGCCGCAATGGCGCCTGTGGCCTCTGCAAGTGCACGCTGCGTCATGGCGAGGTGAAATTGCTGCCGCACCTGGAGTCCGCACTCAGTGCGTCTGAGCGTGCGAGTGGTCAGACGCTGCTGTGCTGCGCCGAACCGCTGACCGAGATCGAGATCGAATACCTGCCACTGCCGGGTGCGCGCGCGGCGCCAATCAGGCAGCATCTGGCGCGCGTCACACGGCTGGAGTTGTTGACCAGCGACGTCATGCGCCTTGACCTGAAAATCGATGGCGGTGCGGCCCTGGCGTTTCATGCCGGCCAGTACATCAACGTGGTACTGGGCGACGGTGCCCGGCGCAGCTTTTCATTCGCCAGCGCACCGCACGCCGCGACCGACATTGAAATGCACGTGCGACGTGTCGAGGGCGGGCGCTTTACGCCGGGCGTTTTCACGACACTGCGCGTGGGCGATTCCTTGCGGATCGAGGGGCCGCTGGGCGCGTTCACCCTGCGCGAGGACAGTGAGAAGCCGATTCTTTTTGTTGCCGGTTCAACCGGCTTTGCACCCGTCAAGAGCATGCTTGAGCATGCATTCCACTGCGGCCTGAAGCGCGACATGGTGCTGTACTGGGGCGTGCGCCGGCGCGCCGACCTGTATCTGGGCGCGCTGGCTGAGCAGTGGGCGCTGGCGCATGCGAATTTCAAGTTTGTTCCGGTGCTCTCCGCTGCGCAGGCGGATGACCGGTGGAGCGGGCGCACCGGGCTGGTTCACGAAGCCATACTTGCCGATTTTCCGGATCTCTCGACCCATCAGGTCTATGCCTGCGGCTCGGTGCCGATGGTCCAGGCCGCTCAGCCCGCCTTCGCGCAGCGTGGCCTGGCCAGCGATGACTGCTTTTCGGACGCCTTCCACCTCGCGCCGCAAAGACCATTGCAGGGCCAGGAAGCTGATCTGATCAAGCTTGGAGGCTCCCATGTCTAGCCCCCTTCCCGCGCCGCTGCGCTATCTGCTGCAGGCACTGGCCTACGCTGCGTTCGCCGCGGTTGTGGGCTACTTTTCCAGTTTCCCGCTGTACCGGCAGTTGGGCGATCAAGAGGCGGTGCTCAAGCTGTCGTTCAGCCATTCTGGTCAACTCAAGTTCGCCTGCCGCGAGCGCAGCGCGCAGGAACTGGCCAAGGTCGAACCCAATATGCGCAACAAGATGGACTGCCCGCGGGAGCGCGCTGCAGTCCTGGTCGAACTCGACATGGATGGCAAACCGCTGTACCGGGTCAACACCGCGCCGCTGGGCCTGCGCATGGACGGCGCCGCCACCGTCTATCGACGCCTGGCTATTCCAGCCGGCGCACATCAATTCAGCGCACGCCTGGCCGACGGACCCGACGGCGTCATCAATTATTCGCGCAGCGTCAACGTCAACCTGACACCTGGCCAGGTGCTGATCATCGATTTTCTGACGGGCAGTGGCGGCTTCGTCTTTACGCACAGTTGAGCTTCTGCGATGACGACAGTCACCCGACTATTGCGAACTGCCGACGAGTTGGCGACCGGAACATTCGACCGCGCTTTCAAGGCGGCGCACAATCCCTGGCGCCATCTGGGGGCGCTGGCGTTTCTCTGC
>CAIPBW010000513.1 GCA_903863395.1 uncultured beta proteobacterium | reverse complement strand
GACTGCATGGATCGCCGCGCTTCGCTCGCGATGACGAAAACTTGGTGCATGTCCATTTGCAGTTTCGACCACCCGAAGCAGGGCACTCGCAATGAATATGTCTACCCGTCTTGGCAATGCCGCAAACCCTTTTCGATGCGGTACGGTCGCCCTGTTGCTGTGCAGCTTGTGCACGTCGGTGGCACACGCTCAGTGGGCTGGTGCGAGCACGCAGGGCAACACTGGCGGCCTGGTAATTCCCTATGCGCGCGTGCTGCCGCAAGGGGCCATGGCGCTGAGCTATGGCAACTACCAGGAGCCGCAGCTTGGCGAACATGCAGTGCAGCAAAACTTCAGCCTCGGGCTGGGCCTGCTGCCAGGGCTGGAACTGTTTGGGCGCTTTGCCAACTACACCAATGACCCGGCACCAGGTTCGATCATGGTCAGCGGCGTGCGTGACCTGTCGGCCAATGTCAAGTGGGTGTTACCCACGCCCTGGACCAAGTGGCCCAGCGTCGCCATTGGGGCCAACGATGTTGCCGGTGGTGCGGTGTTCTTCAAGTCCGACTATGTGGTAGCCAGCCAGCAGGTTGGGCCCATGGACGTTTCGGCCGGTTACGCGCATGGCAAATCATTAAGCGGCGAAGCCACTTTTGACGGAGCCTTTGGCGGTGTGGCCTGGCGGGTTGGTGACACGGGCTTGTCGCTCTTGGCCGAGCACGATGGTCAGCAACGCCACGCCGGTGCGCGCTGGGCTTCTGCGCCATTGGCCAGCCTTGGCGGCGCGCAGGTGGTGGGCAGTGTGCAGCGCTCTTTTGGCGCTGTCACCCCGAGCGGGGTTGATGCCAATGCCACCAACCTGGGTCTAACGCTGCTGCTACCGCTGGGTGGCGTCGAGTCCCGGGCTGCCGCGTTCGTTCCGGGCAAGGATGTGGCGCTACCCGAGGTCGATGACAAGCCTGCGCCAGGCGGCATGCAACCCACCGACGAAGACCGCCTGGCGGCGTTGCAAAAGGCCTTGGTGGCGGTGGGGCTGGAGCGGGTACGCGTGGGGCAGGGGCAGGACGTGCTGGGCCGCCTGGTGGTGGTGGAATATGAGAACCACCGCTACGCGCACAACGAAGTCGATGCGCTGGGGTTGGTGTTTGGCCTCGCGGCTGAAATGGCACCCAAGGGTGTGCAGCGGGTGCGGGCTGTGGCGTTAAAGGAAGCGTTGCCGGTGTTCGTTGCATCCGTGGGGGTGGACGATTACCGCGCCTTTTTGCGCGGTGGGCCGGCCACGGCAGTGCGCAACAGCTTGGTGCTGGACCGGGCGCCCCAGCGCTCTAGCGCGAACACGCACTGGCTTGATGCACAGCCCAGCGCCGCATCGCTGGTGCGCCTGGAAATCAAACCCGAATTGACCTACACCATGGGCACCGAGGTAGGTGTGTTTGACTATTCGCTGGCAGCCAATGTGCAAGGCTTGGTTCCGTTGTGGCGCGGGGCACGCTTGTACTCGAGCTTTGTTACGCCGCTGGACCATTCGTCCAATGTGGAGCCAGGCAATGTGTACGACATTCTGTTGCACCGCCAGGGTCTCAAATCACTGGCGTTACAACAATCCGCGTGGGTGGGCACGCAGATGGTGGCCAGCGTGGCAGCAGGGCGCTTCTACTACGACGCACTGGGTGTGCAGGGCGAAGCAGCGCTGTTCATGCCCGGTTCCGACGACCTGCTGCGGGTGCGCGGGGCCGTGTACGACCGCACTCCCGGGGGACTATTTGGTGGAGCCAAGTCGCTGGCCGGAAGCTATCGGCACATGTTGAGCCCTCGCATGTCGCTGGAAGCCGGAGCGCAGTCGTACGGCGATGGCACGGTGGGCCCTTCGGTTGAATGGACGCAGTGGTTTGGCGACGTATCGGTACAAATTTACTACCGCCGTGGCGATGCCTACCAGTTTGCCGGGCTGCAACTGAGTTTTCCGCTCACGCCGCGCCAAGGAATGCAGCCTGGTGTGGTCAGCGTTGCCGGGCCGATGCAACAGGCACAGGGGCTGCGCACGATGATCACCACGGCCGACCAACCGGCCAATTTGGTGTTGCCCGGAGCGGTGCGCAACCTGCAGTTGGACACCAGCCAGGACGTGGACTTGCTCAACGCCGGACGCATGAGCCAGCGCTATGTGCAAAGCCAGGTGTTGCGTATGCGCCAGGCGTTTTACCTGTTTGCCCGGGAACAATTGCCGTGACAACTCGGCTGGTGGATGGAAACAACGTGGAACCTATCTGGGCCAGGGATTGGCGAAATTATTTATCGTCAAAAGCCCAATTAATTGCTCAGCTGCCGTTGTTTTGTGGTAAAAATATCCGCTTGGGTTTATCAATATTTAAATAGGGGCTGTCACATGCTAAAAACTGCGTTTTTTTCGGGTAAGACATTGTTGGCGTCCGGGCTAATAGCTGCGGGCGTGCTGGTTGCTTGTGGTGGTACCACGACAACCACTTTGGTGGCTGCTTCCAACACGGTGGTTGCAGCTACGGCTGCTACGGCAGCGACAGCAACCACCGCTTTTGTTGCAGTTGCCACTCCTGCCGCGCCGGTGACTTTCAGCAACGGATTTGCTGGTGTAGACGCTGGTGGCGCTCCGGTTGCAGTCTCTGGCGCAACCACGGTGGCGTTTTCCGGTACTGGCACATCGCCCACCGCAACATTTTCCAACGGTGGGTTGACTGCAACCGGTACCACTACCTTTGGTTCGTGCACTTTCACCTTTGCCGCCAACTCGCCATTTCCTGCCATCCACCCATTCGGACCGGGCAAGAGCTTCAAGGTTGATCCGTGCAGCCTGACCGTTCCAACGGCGGGTACTACCGCTAACGGGGTTGACAAGTCTGTCACCGTTGCAATGATTTTTGGAGCTGTGACGGGCACTGCCGTGAAAACGATAGCAGTTAATTCCAATGGCACCGTAACCGTTGGCGGTGTTGCGATCGGCACGGTTACCACCACCACCACTACCGGCACTGGTGGCGGTTAAGCTTCATTCTTCTGGCGGCACCGTGTCGCCGTGGTCAGCCAAAGCCCCGCAGGCCCATCCTGGCGGGGCTTTTTTACAGGAGCTTCAACAGCAACCCGAGGCACTGCTCGGTCGAGGTTTCGCCAGCGTGCAGGTGCACCTCCGGCTGCTCGGGGCGCTCGTAGGGGCTGTCGATTCCGGTAAAGTTTTTAAGCTCACCGCGACGCACCTTGGCGTACAGGCCCTTCACATCCCGGCGCGCGCACTCCTCCAGCGGCGTGTCCACAAACACCTCGACAAACTCGCCCTGCGCAAACAAGCTGCGCGCCATGCG